>JBFWYS010000356.1:0-4596 GCA_050186175.1 Pseudobdellovibrionaceae bacterium | reverse complement strand
TCTTCATTTTCAGATCAGGCTCTCGAACCGGCATACCTATAAACCTTTTATCCGCGCTTTGACTGCTGCTATTGCGATGGCTGTAACAGGTGCGAGCCGTTGGAAACCTTTAAAAAAAGAGCCTAAGGATCGCTTTTGGGATTACCGTCCATTTACCCGTGTCGTGCAGAGTTTTAAGGCTTATTTGAATCTCCGAGATTATATTCAGATTAATCAGATTGAAGGGTTTGGATATAAAAAACATGAGGCACGATTTATTTTTGAACTTAATAAGCTTAGTCCCAAGCCGATGAGGGCGTAAGGATTCGCATCCCAGGGAATGCACTTGAATCTTTAACAGGCCTTCCCCTTATTCGCAATCAACAGCCTTATCTAAATGCCAGTCGCGCCCGTCGATCGTCATTACGACATCCGATCCTTTAGAGTGAGGCCAGCTTTCTACCTTGAAGTTTCCTCCCAGACCAGAAAGAGGGCCGACGATTATTTTATCTTCTGAAATATCAGAAATAAAAGAACCTGTCTCCTTTCTACGGTAAGGCCCCGGAAGATATCGATCATCTTTAATATCGATATCCAGAGCACCAGAACAATAGATGCTGAGGAATCCGTATTGCGACTTCCAATGTCCTGCTATTTTTTTCTCTTTAATTTTAGAAACTGGAATGGAAACACACCCAGACAAAAGCAACATAACGAGAAGAGCTTCTTTCATCAAAAAAAACTTTATAAAAAAATCTAGAGGGGAATACGATTTAATCAAAATCTCCTCAACACTTAGTAAAACACTTTAACCGTTAAATCCGCTTGCGACGGCGCTCCGACATAAGCACCGCCAAGACTTACAAGCTCGAACTTTTGAGCAAACTCAGCTCCTCGCTTTCCCTGAGGAACCATCATGCCAAGACTGACTTCTGTATTGTCATTCCACTGCTTAGCGACCGTAAGACCCTGCAAGGAACTCTGATCAACTAAAGAATAAAGAACGAGAGCGCTGTACGTATAAAAAGGATCTGGAGTCCATTTTAATTCTCCAGCCGCATATTCTTTTCCTCGCAAAGCTTGATGAGGAGTCATCATGTGTGCCGCGTACTCTTCTTTTTTCTTGGCACCACGGCTTTGCACTAAAAACTCTAAATTCGCTGTCCAATCTTGCGCAAATGATCTTTCAATTCCGGCGCCCCACTGGGATTCATCTTTAATAAGTTTTCGGCTTCCGTAATAATCAAAGGACAAAGACTCAAACTTTAAGAGCCATCCTTCAACGTCAACCGTAAATGCAAGTCCTACGGTCTTTGCTTCCCACCACGTACCGGTTAATATCGACATCTGCACTGGACTCATAAAATGATCCATTTGTAAAAGACGCGCATTGTAGCTCTCGTCTTCATCAAAAATCGAGTAGCCGATCAATTTTGAGCTTTCGTTTTGCCAAGCGAGCTTTACGTTATCTACTCCCCTCAGCCATGTTGGCCGAAAGGAGGCCCCTGTTGGATTAAATTTATTCCAACCTGAAAGTAATTTTAAATTTCCGAGAGATATAATTCTTCGTCCCACATCAAGAGAGAGCGATTCGTGATTTGCGGAAACAAAGAGCTCTTGAAAATCAGTTAACCAATGAGTTTTGTTGCTCTTCTCGCCCTTTTGTCGCAAATTCATTTTTTGGCGCGCCGGAAATATCGGTGATAGGATCGGATCTCCCGCCTGTTTCACTCTTTTTACGTCTTTTGAATCTACGACAATAATGTATGGAGAAGCCTGAACATTAAAAGAGTCCTGAGCGTATGAGAGCTCCTCTTTTAAAAAGATAAAATTATCCAGATTGTATTTTGAAAAAGGAGTTTCTTTAAAAGAACGATACCTGCTTGTAAAAAAGCCTTCCGTTTTAACATCGAAGTCCGCAGCTGCGACAACCGCTAAAAACAAACTGCCTAACAGAAGGCTCAAACGAATCATACCAATGCCATCTCGAATGCCGGAGGAAAATAACCTAAAATGCTCGGGTCAAATGTCGCGAACTCCTCTTCAGGCACAGAAAGATACATTCCCACTTTAGTTGAGGATGTAATATAATTTTTAACCGCAGGCAGAACCGAATGCCCTTTGAAATCGCAAAAAGCAAAAGCATGTGCGTTTCGTTTCTTTTTTTCCGACCAAATTGAATCCATAAGAGAGTGCATGGCGCTTTGCCTTTGGGTATCGCCCAAACTCCAATCGAAATTGAGGTGAGTCATATAAATAATTTCGATCGGCTTTCCAAATTGAGGAAGCGAAAAAAACTTTGCAATTGGATTGATAAATTTCGTCCACCACGGACCTTCCACCACCACTTGCTTGCAATGATTTGGATTCCAGAGCGCAGTTGTTGCGATAATTTTACCGGCTTCATCTCGAGCGACAAAAAAATCTTTCGAAGAAAAATGCGCCCAATCTTGAAATCGTCTTCGCAATTCATAATGCGGATCCAAGAAACAACTTCCAAAGGCCTGTTTGTTGTGAACTGAATCCAAGAAATCTTCAAGTTCCTCAAGCGGAGCGCCATTTTCGACTTTGTACCGGATATCATTCTTCGTAAACGGTTTTTTACCCCAGATTGTGATCATCGCATAAGAGGCTATTTGCTTAAGACGCTGACCATGAAATGACTTTTCTTCGAGAGCCGCCCGTGCCCTGTCGTTGGTTTCAAGAATTGCACTTACAATCTTCGCTCTTTTTCCAACTCCAGCCAAAGAGGTCGAGTTTTTCATAAAATACCCAAGAAATGTTTTCCACTCGCGTCTGATCTCGCGATCGGGGCATCCCACTCTCAGGTCGCCCATATAGGCAACGTTTTCAAGCTTGCGATTGATATAGCCTACTGTCGAAGTCATTGCTCCCACGCCACTTAAATTCCCCGCGCGATCCCGAACTCCAAATGCGTAACTAATTCCACCACGATGTTTGAGCAGATCAAAAAAGCGCGGTTGTCTTTTCATCAGAATCTTGAAACCCCCGCTTGCCATACCCACACTATCAAAAAAAGGAACTATTTCGCCTTCATCATGTTCATGAAGTTGAAACACATGTTGAACTCCACTTTTTTCAATAAATTGATCGATAGATAAAGTCTCGGACTTCTCCGGTCTTTCGATTTCAGTTTGCACAACAGTCCCCTCACCATCATGGTTCACCGTAACGGTTGCCGTTACCGACCCTTAAGTCTATTTGAAAGGCCTTTAGGGTCAAGGGAACCCCTTTTTTAAGACGAGCGCCGCACAAAAATGAAGAAAATTTAGAAAATTACTGGTCCTTTTTCAATTCATTTACTGTAAAAGCTTTAATAGACATAGCAGTCATTCTTGTGAGGTAGAGCAATGAACTTTTCTGCAGTTTTTTTCGTAATCCTTTCGATCGTATTTTTTAGTTCGGCCTTCGCCGTCCCATCTACAGAATCTCAAGAAATCGTTCCTAAAATGTTCGCTGCAGCTAGCAGACCTTTCCCGATCTCTTTCGAAAAAAATATTTCCAGGGGACACATGCAAGTCGGTGGCGGCGCAAATTTAAGTTACGGCTCACAATCTGGAACTGTTCTGTATGTTCAGCCGTCGTTCGAATATTTTATTATGGACCACATCTCTTTAGGTGCCTCTATCGACTACTCCGCTTCACGAACTTACACATTTTCAGGAATTGGCCCTTCGGCAACTTGGTACTTCGCCGAATTTAACCAATGGGCCACCTTCGCTCACCAAGGTTTCAATTTTGTAAGAGTTAAGGATGAAAACGGCACAGAAACTTCAACTACAAACTCGGGCGTTACCGGCCTCGGAATCTCACACTTCTTCACACCTGCGATTTCCTTCGGAGTCGGAGCTTATGTGCAGTACTTCCAGCAAGATGTTGGAACCAGAGTTGATGCGCTAGGAAAATTTCAGATTTTCTTCTAGATACAGCTACGCAACGCCGCTGATCAAATAACGTTTTGAATCATTTACGACCCAAATAGTTAAAGCGAATCTTGCGTATTACATTTCATTTGTCTGTAGACCACATTCTTTCTAAAGTGATGACATGAATCGTTACGTTTTTTATTTAACTCTACAAATCTTAGTGATTGCATCAGTGATCCTGATTTTCAGGGTCAGCGAGAGTAAAGAACAAGCCGGGATTTTAACAGGCTCCCTTTTTCTACTCCTACCCGCCTTGGTCATTTTTAATGAACTCCGAAAAAAAACTCAGCGCTCCGCTTTTTATACGAGCCTGATTTTTTTAGCCTTCGCCGCTCTTCCGATTTTCTTTTTAAGAATTAGCAATATGGGAGTGCCCTTTGCAGAGTTGTCTTTAATGTCGATACCCGCACCGTGGCTGCATCGGACGGGCAATGGGCTGTACCTTGTAATGATGATTGGGACTGCGGCGAACTGGCAACGTTCGCGCCACTCACTCAAGAAGTTTATTTAACTTCACTTTCAAATTTTTTGCTCCCACATGACTTGCAACTTCCCCCTCGATTGCGCCTTTTTTATCGAGTGCATTTGGAGTCGCCGTAAGTCTAGCGGTCACTTTGATTTTTCCTTTAAATTCCGAACCCGGAATCATTGCATCTTCTGGCCCCAAAAC
>JBFWYS010000355.1:0-4632 GCA_050186175.1 Pseudobdellovibrionaceae bacterium | reverse complement strand
ATTTAAAGACAAAAACATCGCTGAAGTTTTGAATATGAGTGTTGAAGAGGCACTCGGTTTTTTTAAAAACCACGCTCATATTCACAGGAAGCTCGAAACTTTGAATCGCGTCGGCCTCGATTACATGACGTTAGGGCAGAGCTCGACGACCCTCAGTGGAGGAGAAGCTCAACGCGTAAAGCTGAGTAAAGAATTATCGAAACGGGGAACGGGAAAAACTCTTTATATTTTGGACGAGCCAACAACGGGTTTGCACTTTGATGACATCCGAAAACTTGTCGAACTTCTTCAAGAACTAACAGATCAAGGCAACACGGTTTTGGTGATCGAGCATAATTTAGAAGTCATCAAAGCCAGCGACTACATCGTAGATCTGGGACCCGACGGCGGAGTCGGAGGCGGCGAGATTGTAGTTTCGGGAACTCCTGAGCAATTATTAAAAGTCCCGCGAAGTGAAACGGCAAAGTTTCTTAAAGCTGTTTTGTAAGAGTGGCTGATATTTCTTAAAAAAGAAAAACCAACTTTCTGAGATATTTGCGGGCTATGGCGGTCATCTCGCAAATTTAGAGTGCAAAAAAGGGCCCGAAGGGAGGCGGGGTTTGAATCAAGTGTTTTAAATCAGAGTTCGACCCCTGCTTCTTAATACCCGCTTGTGAACTATTTCAGTTAGCAAAGCAGCTCATAAGCCATCTATTTTTTTATGACTGTAAGATCGAGCCCTCTGAAGTTATTCAGTTTGTAGATGGCTTGATGAACACTCCTACAAGAGGACATTTAGGACCTCTTAGTGGTGTTCCGTAAAAAGCTTTTGGACTAAATCGATAACTCGCGTAACCGCCCTTGCCTTTTGCGCCGATTTTGATCTCAATGTGACCGTAGTTCACTCCGCTCATCACGTAATTGTATACAAAGACAGCTCCTTTGGGAGCCTGATCAGGCGAATTACAATAAAGATCTTTGTAACCTGGGATATCCAAAAGATTTTTGAATCCACGTCGTGGCAACAATGGAAGAGCGTTGATCGCGTTTCCGCGGAGTGAAGTGGAAATAAATTTGGTCGCGAGGAGCGCATTGTTCACGTAGATAATACATTTATTTCGAGCCGTTGGATTCAAATTATTTATTGTGTATTCAATTAAATTTTGAACTTGAACGCTATTTGCGTAATTCTCTATAGCCGCTTCAACTTCAAGGTAAGGATTTGCGGATTGATATTCGTTGGCGACTGAAAAACTCGAAAAGGCCGTAGCTACAATTAAGATCAGGTTTCGCATCTCACACTCCTTGATAAGTCGTTATTATAAGTCCTACAACAACTGAGCCTGGCTCCAGTGGGTCCCTGTTTAAATTCAAGCTTTTATCTATCAAAAAAATTCAAAATCATGACAAAAATTGATCCGGGCGACTTCTAGAGTCCACTTCTAGATTCCGATCCTGCCGACTGAATCTCTGAATTTTGCGATCAGCTGGCCGTTCTCTTTAACTCCCATTTTTTGCATGTGATCGTGAAAAAATTGAAGAGAGCGGATAACCCATCCAGGACCTTTTCAGTCAAGGGAGTCAGCTTCTAACAAATAGATGTTTAAATTAGAACGTGTTCATTTGAGCAGCACGCAGTTGATTGTGTCCTCTGCATAGAAGTCTCAAATTCTCTGCGGTGGATTCACCTCCAAAAGAAAATGGCTTGATATGATCATAATCTAGAAATTTTTTGGAGCCACAGGCTTGTCCCGTCTTATGATTTTTGAAAGTGCATTCCCCTTGATCTCTTACCCACACCTCACGTTTTATAGCGGTTGGAATGTATCTCGATCGTTTCGCGTAAGTCTCGTTTTGCGGATTCACTTTCGGCGAGGACGTTGCTTCGCGTTGGTTGTCCGACTGAGATGTCACCTTTGATTCTGCTTTTGAGTTTCTCTGCGATTCCGTCTTGCGGTTTTCTGGATCCGCTCTTTTCTTCTTTAGATTTGGAGCTAATCTCTGTAGAGCATTTTTAGCTAAGACTCCAATTAAATCCGTGTAGTTCATATTTGGATATTTATGCGAAAGTAAATTTTTAATCTGATCTAAATCTCCCTTGAGCTCTTTATTTAGAACGACTTTTAACTCTGTGTGTTCGCTGGTAATCGCTCGCACTATTTCTTCTTGAACTGCTTGAGGTCTAAGTTCTAAAAGGACTTTTTCTACTTCTCTTGTAGATTTGTTCTCTAGAGACTCAATGAGCTCTGTTTTCCGAGAGGGAGAAATTACATTTCCGTCTTTTTTCTCAGCCTTAAAGTATGTTTGCACTTTTGCCAGTGTTGTAAGATTCACTGAGCCAAACTCGATTTTAGATTCGATGTCAGGCAGTTCCTTTAAAGCTCTCATGGCTTCTATTCTTCTGTAAGCTGCGCTGTCTGAGTAACCCAGTTCCTTTACAATGTACGCAAACAAGCTTGGGTAGCCTTTTTCCAAGAAAATTTTTCTGTGCTCGAGTTCTCGAAAATGATGAAGCACTTCTACGGTGATTCTTCGCTCTTCCTTTATAGCTTTAAAAGTACTCTCTACCAGTTCAGAGTTTGTGAGTTTTTTTAGTTCGGTCATATACTGACTCCTCTCGCTTAAAATTTGCATGACCATAACATAGGTTTTTAAAAACATGATTTTGACGAAAATTAGATTTCTAGTTAAGCCGTAGAGAGGTGAAAAAAAGCCGTTTAAACATCCCAATGCGATCTCTCGCGAATATGTTCTCTGAAAATGTTCCCGGCCGCGTGAGAAAATAAATAACTAAACGTTGCTGAGTTTACAGCGCGAGAAATGTGTCAAGGTCAATTTTGGAATGTAATGAGAGTATTTTTCAACACAAAAGAATAGGTCGAGCAAGCTATGTATGGGGGGAGAAGATCTTTAGAAACTGATTCCCTTCTCCCTTGATCACTCCGCAGACGGCTAGTCTGATTTGCTCCTCAAATCAGGATTATTCAACGAAGTCTTGTTAAAAATTGAAGAATCTTAGAGGAGGAAGCTACGACGAGCACAATCAAGGGGAGTCAGTTTCAGATTTTTTGGAGGAATAGAGAGGGTAGGTTTGGTGCTTCACGTTCTCTTACGGTCGATGCAGACGGGGAGCAAGTATGAATACGACCCTCGATTCGTGAATGGGTATTTAAAAGACGAAAATCCGACCCAAGCCTCTGTCCTTTTGATTCACGAATGGTTGTGGGATTTTTATGAAGACGATCGTTTTGGTGCTCCTAAGATTAGAGATGCAAACGCCTTTCTTCATTCTGCTGATGCAGAAATGGCGACCCCGAAAGAATTTCAAAACCGAGCTTTTAAGAACGGCATTATTCCCAGACACTAGTCGAGCCCCCGGTCTCATTTCAAGCCTCGAAACTCAAGGGTTCCTTTAGACCTATTTTAAGGAGTCCAGTTCTTGTGTCTTTACACTTTAACTTGTCTATTTTCCAAGAAGAAATGCCGATTATTTGTCTAGCTAATATTGGCTTTTCAGGAGGCTCTTTTTGTCTTGGAATGACATTCCCGATTGGTCTTATGATGTTACAAAGTCATTGCTTGAGAGTCTGCATTTGGTAGACCCGGTGACCTACTTTCATTGCTTAAGAGTGGGTGAGAGCTCACGAAAGTTGGCTCGCAGTCTTGGCCTCAATGAATACGAGCAAAGAGTCGCCGAGTTTTCTGGCATTTTTCATGACATCGGTAAAGTTGGGATTTCTCCAACGGTGATCAACAAGCCGGCTCGATTGTCAGACGAAGAATATGATCTCATGAAGAGACATCCTGAGATGAGTGTGAAGTTGATTGAACCGCTTAAAGGCACGCAATTTTTTGCTGATATGATTCCCGCCGTTCTTCATCACCATGAAAGAATGGATGGCCGCGGTTATCCTGAGGGAGTTTTCGGTGAAAAGATTCCTCTCGTTTCACGAATCATCTTAATTGCTGATACTGTAGATGCTATGAGCGAAACTCGTCCTTATCGAAAGGGTCTTCCCATCGACATCGTGTATGCAGAGCTTAAAAGATGTGCAGGAACCCAGTTTGATGAGCGCCTTGTTAAAGTTTTTTTAGAAGCTCATCCTACATGGGAAAAAGAAGGACATCCAGAAACGCAAGTTCGCCTCAAACGAGCTGCCTGATTCAAAAGTAAAAGATTCGGGAAAAAACGAACAGCGAGGAAAGTCTCCTCTTCGGTTGCATAATAGTTTGATTTTCTAATCAAAATTCTTTGTGTGTAGAACTCTCGAAGAATCCTGAAAAAAAATTCTGTATACACATCCTTACAACAAGAAAGGATGTGCATCATGCGATACACACAACATTTATTGGGATCTTTATTAACGGTTCTCTGCTTTTCTGCTTTTGCAGGAGAGACAACTCCAGTGGAGTTGACTGACGGTCAAGTGGGGCAAGTTATGCTCACCGTGGCTGACGGTGCTCTTGCAATCGGCGAACTGCCAGTCGAGAGAGGCGACAATGTAGAAGTGAAAGCTTTTGCAGTTAAAATGGTGGCTGGAGTCACAGAGTGGAAGACGGAGTTGACAACTCTTCTAACGACTTTGCAGATCAGTCCAGAAGACAGCGACCTCAACAAAATGGTCAGCGATGAAATGGCGAAGGCACGAGCAG
>JBFWYS010000354.1:0-4638 GCA_050186175.1 Pseudobdellovibrionaceae bacterium | reverse complement strand
CTGATCTCGCGATATTCACCAGGACCAGGCAACCATACTTCAAGGTCAAAACATTTTGCTGCGCCAAATCCAATATCACCCGTACACAAAGCCATTCGGCGGAATGGAAGTTCCAACTTCTTTAAAACATCCTCAGCATCTTTTGTCAGCTGCTCGTGTAAGTCATAAGAATTATTCGGATGAGCAAAAACCATCAACTCAACTTTGTGAAATTGATGCTGACGAATCAAACCCTTCGTATCGCGACCGTGACTACCAGCTTCAGATCGAAAACACGGAGAGTAAGCACAAAATTTTTGTGGCAATTGCTCTTCATTTAAAATTTCTTCAGCAAAAAAATTTGTAACCGGCACTTCAGCAGTAGAAATCAAATGATAATCCGTCCCCGTCAAGTGAAAGACATCATCTTGAAACTTAGGAAACTGTCCCGTCCCATAATAACTTTTAGAATTCACGATGTAGGGTGGAATACACTCCACGTAACCTTTTGCAGACTGCATATCCATCATCAACTGGGCGAGTGCTCTTTCCATTTTTGCGGCAGCTCCCTTAAGAAAAGTAAAACGTGTCCCCGTCACTTTTCCAGCGCGTTCAAAATCCAAGATTCCAAGTTTTTCACCAATTTCCCAATGCTCTTTCGCTTTAAAAGAAAATTTAGTCGGCTCGCCAACAGCATGAACAATTTTATTTCCTTCAGCCCCATGGCCAACTGGAACTGATACATGACATTTATTAGGCAAAGTCGAAGCCAAAGCGTGAACTTTTTCATCGGCCTCTTGCGCAGATAACTCCATTTCTTTTATTTTTTTACCTAGTTCTTGCATCTCGGAAATCAAAGCAGAAGCATCTTGTTTATTACGCTTCATCACAGCCACATCTTGGCTCACTTTATTCTGATGCGCTTTTGAAGACTCTGCAGAGTGAATAAGTTCTTTTCTTTTTTTATTGAGGTCCATCAAAGAATCAAGAACGGAAGGATCAGCACCCCGATTGATCAGACTCTGCTTATACTCATTAAAATAAGCACCTCCATCATCTTTCCCTTCAAGAAGCTTAACATCAATCACAACAAAATCCTTTCACTTCAACTCTCTTCCACCGACTCCATACCTAGAGTACAGTCTCCACTAAACTATGCTACGACGTCTCAAAAGTGTCCAGCTGCGAGGCGGGCCATCTAAAAAGTTGCGGAGGCGTACCGTAAGGTACGTCGGAGCAAATTTTTAGGTGGTCCAACGAAGTAGATGGGCGCTTTTCAGACGTCGTCGCCTATCCGGGGGCTATTAGTATATACATGCGGAGTAGCATCGCGACAAGAACGCAAATAAGGTCAAAAATTAATACAGACGGTAAAGTCCAACTGGACGAAGTTTTATAAAAAGCCGCTCCGATCACCACCGTTACAAAAGTTAGAGCGAAAGCTCCGTAATCCATCATCTCTTGCGCGACTAAGGCGATCGTTAAGCCTAATATTAAACCTGTCGTTACTCTCAAAATGATAAGGATCAAAGCTAAGCTTGTGTTCCTAAACCCTTGCTGCATGTTGTTCTTGGTTCTGCCAACTGTTTCACCGATGCTCATTTTACAGCCCTTCTAATTTGTCTATCTTAGCTTGAATTTCTTTCTTGTCCAACGCATTTGGTGACAGGGCTAGATAGTGATCGAAAGCTTTAAGCGCTTCACGCACTTCTCCCTGTTGCTCATAGATCAAACCCAACTCCTTATAAATATCCGCAAATCCTGATTCCTTTTCTTGCGCCACTTGCAACATCGCCAAAGACACATCAATGCTACCCGCTAATCGATAACAACGCGCCATTTTTACGTACATCTCGGCCCCTTGCGACCGTAATTTCACGGCTTGCTGATATTCAGTCGCACACTGAGTGTACTGTCGATTCAAAGCGTACGCCTCCGCTGCCAAAATATAAGCGTCCGCTAGAGACGGATTCACTTTCTTTTCATTTTTTGCTTCTTCAAGAGCTCGCGAGACATCCCCACTCAAAAGCGCCGCTCGGCCCATAAAATATCGCGTTTTAGGAATCAGACGGTTTATTTTCAGAACTCTTTCAAACTGAGTCATTGCAATCTGATATTTTCCCGTGTCTAAATACAAACGACCCGCATGAAATAATGCTTCCGCATCTGTTGGATCCAAGGTTGCGGCTCTCAGATAAGCCCGCAAAGCTGCATCCATCTGCCCTTGTTCTTGCAAACATTTGCCAAGTCCCAACAATGATTTTTTGTTATTCGGATCTACATCTACGATCTGTTGAAAATAAGCAGTCGCTTGACTGTATCTCTCATCCTCCATATTAATTTCAGCCATCGCAATCCTATAGTCGACGACATAGGGATAGTTGGTAACAAGCTTTTGCATGTAGTCCGCACCAATATCAAATCCCTGCATGCGGACTAAAACTTTTGCGTAAACAATTTGTGCCTCACGATTGGTAGCATCTAGTTCAGCCGCTTTAACTGCAAACTTAAACGCATCTTTAATTTCTTGCGAATCACGAATCGGCTTCTGCCCCAAAAATGATTTTGCAAGAATCAAGAGAGTTTCCACATCCGTATCGTAAATCGACAGAGCCTTCTTCGCGAAAACAATCGCCGTCGCAAAATTATTTCTTCGCAGTTCAATAAGTGCAAATCCACGCAAAACCTCATGGCTATTTGGAGCTTGAGTTCGAGCTCGATTCAAAGTTCGAGCAGCTGAAATATAATCGTATCTCTGCGAATAATAATCAGCCTGAAGAACGTAAGCAGCCAAAAGTTTTGGGTCGGCGCCAATTGCTTTTTCCATATACTCAATCGCTTCTCGCCCTTGGTTCAACTCCCAAAGACTCTGCCCCGCCTTCATCGCCGCCAAACCATTTTTTGGATCTGCTTCAAATGCAGCCTTATACTCAGCTTGAGCTGCAAAATAATCTCCCGCTCTAAAATACTGATCTCCTAAAAATACAATCTCAGAATTCTTCACATCCGTTTGCTTGAGAGAAGCATCACCGCCTAAGCGCACAACAAATTCCTGCACTTCTCTATTCGTTGAATTTAAGGCGTAAGACTTTTGAGCATAAGCTAGTGCATCACCTCTTTGCCCCTTAAGAAGATAAATTTCAGCGAGCGCGAAATATCCTTTTGCAGTTAATATCGCATTGACCTTTCCTGGGGTGCTAAAAGCGCTGTTTAAAAGTTCAAACGCAGTATCAACCTGTTTAAACTCTTTCATTTCGATCAAAGCCAATTCGACTTTTGCTCCCATATGACTTGGGACCCTGTTCAAAATACTTCTAAAGAGCGCCGCCGCTTCAGGAAACTTATGAAGTGCAACTTGAATTTGCCCTTGAACCATAATCGGCTTAATCCAATCGGGCCAAAGTTTTTGGGCTTTATCGATCCATGCACTCGCTACTTTGTAATCCTTCTCCCCATAAATAATCTCACCATAGAGCTGATGAAGAATTGGATCTTTTCCATACTCAGGGTCATTTAAGGCAGACTCAATTACGCTCTTCGCTTCGGCATATCGACCGGTCGCGCTCATCTTTACGGCTTCACAAATATTCCCGTGAAGACCAATAGGATTCAGAGCTCGCGTAGATTGAGCCATAAAACTTAAGGTTCTAATATCTTCGGAATCTTGAAACGCAAAAGGCCATAGCTCTCTATAAACCAAACATAAAAAACCCCGAATTTCTGTATTCTGCGGAGAACCTTCCACAAGACGCACGAGTTGATTTTGAGCATTCAAATAATTTTCAAAACGATCCGCAATAAAATTTGAAACCGCAGGAGAAAATCCTTCTTTTACATCTTCGGAGGACAAAGGGGTTCCGTTTTGCCTCGGAGCCAACAATCTAATTTTTTCTTGAATGCCCGTTGAATCTTGTAAAAAATAGGCCGCAAAAACTGCAAGCCCCAAAGCAATTGCCACAAAAATCATCGGCAGCTTCGCCGATTTTTTTATATTCTGTTTTTTAACTTTTGTGAGGTCTTCTAGGTCAATAATCGGCCCACTTCCGCCTCCTTTTCCCATTTTAAGTGGAGGAAGCGATTTTCGCCGAGACTTACTTGCAATCTCAACATTTGGATTCCGAGTTCCTAGTAGCGCAAGAATATCACCAGCTTCGGTATTTTTTCTTTTGCGAGAAGAAGATTCGAGATCATCTGCGCTGAAATCAGCTCCTTTCTTGGGCAACGAAGATGCTATTTCAGTTCGCGTCGATTCGTTTTTCGATTCCTTAGATTGGGTATCTTCTGAATCGGTTTTTCTTTTCTGTGTAACAGGAACTTGAATGACCGTCTCCGCATTCATTTTTTCTTCATCAGGATTCTTTTTTACCAATCCCTCGAGCGCGCTTAAAAGCTGATCATAAAATTGAGGCTCACGCGAAATTTCCATCCACTTTCCTCCAGGATAAAGAGAGACCTCTTCATTTCCTGTGAAAATGTTCTGAGAAATTAATTTCAGTACAGCCTCTGTTGAATAAGGTCCCGAAATTTTTCCGTTTTTATTTTTGATAAGCCATTGAATATGTGGCTTTTGCTGCGGCTCCCCCATGATTCTATTATTACTGAAGATCTATGAACATTGGAGACCAATTGAAAAAAGGCTGGTTCCAAAGTGGAGCTGTG
>JBFWYS010000353.1:0-4652 GCA_050186175.1 Pseudobdellovibrionaceae bacterium | reverse complement strand
AGTCCATTTTGATTCTTCTCCATCCAATGTGATACTCGATTTAAGTTCACCTTTGTTCACATACCAAGAAGTGTAGAGTCTTTCTGTTCTGCTATCATCGCCATCTGCAGATTTAACCGTGTATGTTTCCGCAGTCCCGATTGTTGAAGTGAGCTCGACTTCTCCGCTCGGAAGAGTCGCGAGGCTCGCGCCATTACTTTTAATATCGGAAATCGTCGGGTTTGAATTTTGAGTCGGTTTCGTAGAAACAAAAATTCTTTTAAAGGAACGAGCCGATTCGCCTCCACCGCGCACTTTAATCGTTACCAAATAGGCAACACCATTATATTGATCAATCGCCGATCTCCCCGTTAGCAATCCCGTAGGAACTGCTACAGAAAAAGCAGGAATCGCTCCAGTCAAATTGGGAAGGCCAAAAATTCCTGAATTTGCAGCTTGACTCGTTGCTGTCACATCCGGAACTGCAAGATCCACTTTGAGAGGATTCCCGTCACAAGTGGGTTCTGCTCCGTATGCAACTCCCGGATCGGGACAAGCCGCGGCTGTGAATTGCAAAACTCTTCCATCTCCATTTGTATCTGAAACATAGGTCGTGATGTTTACACTTGCTGGCAATGCCGAATCCGCTAGTTCCGGTGAGTCCGCATGTATTGCGAGAATCCGAAGTTTGTCGAGCTGATATGCCTTCGGCAATTCATTTTCATTACACGACAAAAGAGCAAAACTCACGGTAAAGAGAATAAAGTGTTTTTTCATTTTAAAACTCTCCTTTTACGCCCACAGTGGGAATCATTGGCAAACCGGTCACTTTCTCTCTTTTCTTGTAATCATAGGAGTACTGAAAGCCTTCTTCGTTTTTTATATTGAGAGCATTCTGCAACTCGCCGTAAAAAGATAAAATCCAAGTATCGTAAACAGCCTTACGATCCACTCGAAGATCCAATTGCGTAAATGTTGGTTTTCTTTTTGAGTAGTACTCACCCCGAATCGGCACAAAGGTTCCTGAGTCGGAATCAAAACTTGAATCGACGACCGGAGTATAAGGCTGCCCTGTGACCCATCGGAAACGAGCGGCATAAAGCCATTTTTCTGTCTGCAAAGAGCCTATAACATTGAGGGAGTGAGTTTGATCATAGGCCGACGGATATTCCTTTTGTCCAGGCTCGGTTCTAAAACTTTGCGAGAAGGTATAAGAAGTCGAAATCGAAAACGGATCCAGGTAAGACTTCAGCTGAATTTCAGCCCCTTGAATTCGCCCTTTTCCTTTATTGTTATATCTCTCAGGCACTTGCTCTCCGTCTCGGGTGACGAATTCACTCGACGAGATTACAAGTTTCCGCAAATCCTTATAAAAAAGATTTGTGGTGAGCATTTGTCCACGCGAAGCGCCCTCTCTAAAATCTCGATCCCATCCCACTACATAGTGAGTGGCCTGCGAGGCCTTAATGTCAGGATTTCCGTATTCCTCGTTAAATTGTCGTCCTGTTGGAATCTGGCTATAAAGCCCCACAGATCCACGTGCAAAACTGTATGGCGTAAGTTCGTATCGAAGAGCCATTCGAGGTTGTGGCAAAGTTTCCTTAGTTGGACTCAAGTAATCAACACGCAACTGAGGAAAATATGTCATTTTAGATTCCGCTGATATTTTGAGTTCATTTCTCCAATAAACTCCGTATCCATCGGCCCGATCCGAATAATTGACCGTCTTAACTTCACCACTAGAAAATGGGTTCGAAACTCCGCCGGCCGAAAATCCCGAAGGCAATCGTGTTTGCAATTTGTATTTATTTAAACTCGAATCCATACCAAAATAGGTTTTCCAAGTTGGTTCTATTTGCGAATTCCATTCTGCGCGAAGAGAAATCGAATCCATATTCAGTTTAAAATAATTATCTCCGATCACAGATTTCGTACTATCTTGACCGACCGAGGCACTCAGTCGTGTCTCACTACTTCCGAGTTTTCGATTCCATTCAGGAATTAAGCGGTAAAACTCGGTTCGCTGAGAAAACTCTCCTCTTAGCGACGGATCGTCGTTGACTGGTTTTTTTAAAACAAAACCAAGGGTATCTTGCGAGCCGATTGTAGTGAGCTTAAAGGCATCCGTTTCGCCTAAGTCCTTTTCGTAGACACCTGTGATATCCGCAAAGGTCGGAGCCACCGTTAAACTAAAATCATCATTGCCTTTTGCAATCGCACCAAAAACCAAACCGATGTAACTATAACGAGCACTCATTAAATAACGGCTGCTTTCATTGATCTGACCTTCGATCAATCCACCCATATTAAAAATATCCATATAAGCCAGCGCATGAGTCCGATCTTTTTTTGGCGAGCGCACATTGAGATTAATAACCCCGCCCAGAGCATTTCCGTACTCGGGCCCATAACCGGCAGATAAATAGTCGATACTTTCTACGGCTTCAGGCATGACCACCGAAGATAATCCACCAAAATGAAACACCAGCGGGATCGTGTGGCCGTTAGCCGCATAACGAGTATCTTCAGGAGCGGCCCCTTGAATAATGACTTGTGATCCAGTGGTTCTGCTGACTCCCGGAAGATTTTGAACCGCCTTGACCGGATCTCCTCCAGCACCGGGAGCCGAGAGAAATTCTTCTTGTTTCAGCCTTCGGGTTGTATCATCTCGTTTGTCAGCTGTGCCAGTGACTACGGTTTCAAATGTAAAGGCCGAGCTGCGATCTAAATAAATTTTCCAATCCCGAAGAGACTTATCGAAAGTAATGTTGTTAGAATATTTATTATAGTTGGTAAGATTAATAACGACCTCAGCATTTCCAGCCGGAACCGCATCAAACATAAATTTACCTTTAGTATCCGACGTCGCCTTTAATTTATGAGGCAGAATAAAAATATTTACATCGGCTAAGGGTTTGCGAGTCCCTTTCTCTAAAACAACTCCTTCGAGGGAGAATGTAGAAGTCGACGACTCTGCAACTCCTCCTGTTTGCTCACTCGACCCAAGATTCGCCGGAGGAGGGTTTTCTGATTCCTGTGCAAAGGCCAGATTCAAATTCAAAACTAAAACAATCAAAAATTGAAAAATCATTTGTCCCTCAAATCAGTTCAAAACAAAACGATACGAATACCGAATTTGCACGGCCACAGGTTTTGAATCCACTAAAGCTGGTTGAAATTCGAAACTATATATGGCCTTGAGCGCAGCTTGGGTCAGCTCAGACGGGCCTTCCAACACCCGCGCCTTTCGCACTTTTCCTTTTTCATCAATCAATATCTCCATAACCACCGCTCCCTCGATTTTTTTAGCGCGAGCATCCGCCGGGTAAGCGATACGCATTTCAGATTTTAACTTCGGCATCGCAGTAACCAAATATTCATCTGCGGGAATAGGCAAGGGCCCCGCATCGTTTGGATCTAACTTTTCATTATCTTGTTCTTTTGCGATTGTATTTCCGGCCTTTACTTCGACAGCTTGGGCCGATTCATTTTGGAGAGCCTCTTTATTTAATCCAAAAACTCGCTTTCGCGGCTCAATCACCTTCTCGGGCAGTTTTTGGGTGATATCGATCACCTTTTCAGGAGTCGACGGCTTGGTTAAATCCAAAACTTCCTTTTCAATGACTGTAAATTTAAGCGGTTTTGCGGGCTGCAACTTAGAAGTAATCAAAACAACAATAGACAAAGCGCCAATCACAAAAACGTGAAGCAGAACACTTTGAATCCAGGGTTCCTGGAGCCAAGAGTTATTCAGTTTGAAGTGTGCGGCGCTCGACTTGGATGGCAAAATTTTCGATTCCTTGGGTTTTAACGATATCAAGAACTTTTACAAAGTCGCGGTGAACAGCTTCTTGATCCGCAGTTATGACAACTTGAGTATTTGCATTTTGATTTTTTGCATCTCGCATTCGAGTTTCTAAAACTTCTTCAGCAATCAACTCACCATTATAAAGAATCTGTCCTTGTTTGGTGATGGCGATTCCGATTGTCGACATGGTTTGCGAATCCGAACTCGAAGTTTTAGGTAATTGAATATTGAGGACGTCTTTCATCATCATCGGAGCCGTCACCATAAAGATGACGAGCAAAACGAGAACGACATCGACAAAGGGAGTGATATTGATCTCATTGATCTCCCCGACACTCTGCGATTCATTTTTCGAATTCATGGCCATCGTTATGGCTCCTTCGAAAACCGGGCGATCGATAGATCTTTAAGAGCATCACAATCTCGCAAAACTGAGAGTAAACGACGATTGAAATAGTTATTGGCAATAACCGAAGGAATCGCAACCGCCAACCCCACGGCTGTCAAAATCAAAGCTTCAGCTAAAGCATACATCACTTTTTGCGAATCAAGCTGCCCAGAAGACAAAGCCCCGAAGGCAACAATAATTCCCATGATCGTTCCAAGAAGACCAATAAATGGGGTTGTCGACCCCAGAGTTCCAAGGATTGGCAAACCCGTTTCTAAAACTTTTTTTTGCAAAGTCAAAAATCCGGCCATCGCTCTTTCCATGGCTTCAGATCCCGACTGACTGAGAGTCGATTGAATATCTTGAACACGAATTCCTTTTTTTTAATTCAGCTGTTGTTTAAGCTCTTCTTTTTTTTAAGACGTAATCATTTTTTAAAGACTATCATCCGATTTATCGACGGCTTCGAGCTGATCA
>JBFWYS010000352.1:0-4654 GCA_050186175.1 Pseudobdellovibrionaceae bacterium | reverse complement strand
CGAGTTCTTCCCCATCGAGTCTATTAAGCTCAGTGTTTACACTTAGTAAAGAGTCGGGCATCCGTCATATAAGCATTTTGGTTCCAGGAAAAATTAATAAAGGAGCCTCGGTGCCATTTATTGCAAAAATTCAGCTAGCTTCGTTTGCAAAGCCAAACTATGTCGGACCGACCTTGTGGCAAACAGAAGGGGATTGGATTGTTGGAGACATGTTTCCTAACTCTTTGACCCACATTAAATTTTAAATCTCAGTTCGTGATTTTTTGAATAATAGCTGCAGAAATTTTAGCTTCAGTCATGAGTTTCGCTCTATAAACCTGAGCTTCATCTTGTGAAGAAAACAATCCCACATTCACGCGATACCAGTTTTGCCCACGAACTTTAGCGGGAATATAGAAAGCGGAATAACCCTTTCCTTTTAGATCAGACGCAAACTTCTGAGCCTCTGTTTCCGTTGAATAAGAAGCAACTTGAACAGTGAATTTGCCAGACGCCGCAGGAGCAACAGCTTGTGGCAGGCTTGACGGAATTCGTGTTTCAGCAGCTGTCTTCTTAGGTTCAGCGTGTTCTTCTTTATGAACGGCCACTTTCGTTGAGTGGCTGGATGCTCCGGTCATTTTGCTTGCCACAGAAGTGGGAGCCTCAGCGTGAGCGACCGCTTCTTGTGCGTGCGCAGGCTCAACTGTCCTTTCGCCAACAGCTTCTTCTTCGGAAACAAATTCTTTTGCTAATTTTGCGATTTCATCATCAGAAAGATGTGATTCTGCCTTTACTTCTGTGTGGTCGTTCGGGACAGAAGCGACTTCTCGGTCGTGCGACTCTTCATGTTCGTTTGAGTGTCCTGGCTCTAACTTGGCGATTTTGTGTTGGCTATCGCTAAACTTTTTGCCAACGAATGTTCCAATTGAGAAAGAAAGTAGAGAAATAAAGAATACGAGTACTAATTTTACCATCGTGTCTGTTTTAGCACTGCCTCTGACATTATTTTTCATCGTGACCCTCGCTCGACTCGGCTTGTTAATATTTCGCTACCGGTGGATGCATTTATCCATACTGGAGGCGAATCCATATTTACCTCGATTCTTTAATGGTATATTTTTGCAGTTCGCCGGTCAATGGAGGCCTGCTGCCGAAGGAGCCTCAAATGCAGGAAAAAACAGAAAACTGGAGCAAAGCCCTGGAAGGCGCTCTCCAAGCGGCTTCCTTGGCAGAACAAGTTCTTCTAAAATACTGGGGCGAGCTCAAAAATGTTTCGGAAAAGTTACATGCTGGTCTGGTCAGTGAAGCCGACAAAGAATCTGAAAGAGTCATCCAAGCGTATTTAAAAAAGGCCTTCCCCAAAGTCGAGTTCATCGGCGAAGAGGGAAGTTTTGAAAATCCAAAAAGCATTACGGAACTTCCGACAAAAGGGAGTTACTGGATTGTAGACCCCCTCGACGGAACGACAAATTATGTTCACCAATTTCCAATTTTCTGTACATCAATCGGATTGATGGTCGACGGCGATATGAAATGCGGAGTGATCCGCGCACCCATTTTAAAAGAAACCTTCTCGGCAATTCGTGGGGAAGGTGCATTTTACAACGGCAAAAAAATGCAAATCGGCTCAGCCCAAACTCTCCACGAGAGTCTCTTAGCAACTGGATTTTTTGCTGACAATGAGCCTTGTCTCAAAGAGCAACTTCAAATTTTCTCAACTCTCATCCGCGAGTGTCGAGGAATCCGCCGAGCAGGCGCTGCCGCCTACGATCTATGTATGGTAGCAAAAGGTGTTTTCGATTGTTTCTGGGAGCGCAATTTGAATCCGTGGGATACTGCGGCCGGCGTGCTTCTTGTAGAAGAGGCGGGCGGAGTTTCGAAGACTTATCGAGGGCAGCGGTATCATCCTTTTCACAACTCACTTATTGCCGGAAATCCTGCTGTGCTTGATCAAGTGTTGAAAGTGATTCAGCAAAATATTTCTACTGATGCTCATTGAGCTTTGGAGCTTTGTTCATTTACAGCAGTGTAAGCTTCGCGAAGGGCATCCGTCCATGAGAACGCCTTTCTGCCGGCCTTCCTGGCCGGCAGATCAAAATTTTTCCAAGACACAACATCAATTCATAGAATGATGTTTTGCAGAAGAATGCATTTTGATCTGACGCCCAGGAAGGGCGTCAGAAAGGCTGCTCAGGATGGCCGCCCTATCGAAGTTCCAGAGAGCAGCTGTATTGAAGTCCTAACCTATAGTCGAGTCTCCAAAGTTTTCCAGCTCGTCAAAAAACCAACTCGTCTTCCGAGCAATACTGACATTCCCACCTCCTCCTTAAGTCGAGAACACACTCTCCAAATCTAATTATTCGTGAGCTTCCTTCCTTGATCCTGTCAAAAGTCGGTTTGGCACTGTCGTTGCTGATAGATCAACTGAGATCAAAGTTTTTGCGTCGTCGAACGTTTGTTGTATCGACCTTTGGTCGAATGACCAATGTCTGAAGGGGGAATTGTGGCAGAGGAAAAAGCGCCAGCAGTGGAACCAGCCAGTAGCGGCGGAGAATCAAAAGCTCAAAGACCTACGCTTTTTATCATTCTTGCAATTGTGAATATGTTGATTGTTGCTGGTGTCGGGGTGATGTTTTATCTTGGCAAGAAAAAAGAAGCTGATCACAACACGATCCAAAAAGTGGTAGATGGTGAGCATTCAACACAGGTCAAAGAAGAAGAAGCAAAGAAACAAGATGGCTTCGTTGGAAAAATGATTCCGATGGAAACGTTCCTGGTGAATCTTGCCGGCTCTAAAGGTCGCCGAGTGGCTAAAGTAAATATGGAGTTTGAAGTTGAAGGCGACCGTATCGCCGAAGAAGTCGAAGTAAGAAAAGCGCAAGTTCGTGACATTATCATTATTCTTCTCTCGAGCAAAACTTTTGAAGAGGTTTCGGTCAAAGAGGGTCGGGATTCATTACGTGCTGAAATTAAAGATACTGTAAATGGTTTTTTGACTTCCGGAAAAATTAAGAACGTTTATTTTACTGAATTTATTTATAACTAAGGAACTGGCATGAATCAGGTACTCTCACAGAGTGAAGTTGATGCGCTCTTAGCGGCGGTCTCAGAAGGTGAAGTCGGTAGCGCCGATGCAGGTGGTGGTGGCGGTGGCGGAAACGGAAATGTTTCTGTCAATGCGGGAGCGACGCAAAGCAATGGCACAGTTAAAGAGGAAAAAGTCGTCGTTGTTTACGATCTGACGAGCCAAGATCGTATCATTCGCGGTCGACTTCCGCAGTTGGAAGTCATCTACGAAAAATTCATGAGAACTTTTCGTGTCTCTCTTTCCTCAGCCCTCAGAAAAATCGCATCTATCAATTTGGCGAGTACAGACTATTTAAAATTCGGCGAGTTCGTAAATACCTTGCCAATGCCAACTTGTATGAGCGTTCTCCGTTTTAGCAACCTGCGTGGATCAGCTTTACTAGTTATTGAGAGCAAGTTGGCTTACGCGTTGGTAGACAGCTTCTTTGGTGGTGCAGATCGCCCCTATACGAAAATCGAGGGAAAAGATTTTACTCCGATCGAGCTTTCGATCATTAGAAAGGTCGTGGATCTTGCGATTGAAGACCTGGAGGGTGCATGGGCTTCTGTCGAAAAAATTGGCTGTAGTTTCGTAAGGACTGAAGTGAACCCACAATTCGTGGGTATCGTACCTCCTACAGATATCGTTATCGCTTCAACGTTTGACGTTGAACTTGAAAACGCCAACGGGACAATCACATTGGTAATTCCGTATTCAACCATCGAGCCGATCAAGCAGAAGCTTTCAACAGGATTCCAAGTTGAGTCGGATCAAACCGATAAAAAACTTTGGACTGCAATTATTAAGGAGCAGCTTTTGGATACGGATGTCGATGTCAAAGTCTACCTTGGAGAGACGGAAATTCTTCTTAAGGATTTAATGACTTTAAAAGTCGGTGATGTGATTCCGCTCGATCAGGACTCCAATGGCGAGTTCGCGATTCAAGTCGAGAATGTAAATAAATTTAAAGGCTATTACGGAATTCACCATGGTTCTGTGGCAGTCCAAGTTACGAGACCAATTGAAAAATAGTAGGGGGAACTATGGGAAATAATTTAGACAATCTTGCGGATCAGCTCGCGGCCGAAGCCGGCGAAGGAGCGGTCGAGGAGACAACGGAGGCAAAGCCGACTGAAGAAAAGGATAGCGGTTCGGACCGCAATCTGGCTTTGATCCTCGACATTCCACTTCGTGTTGCTGTGGAACTTGGAAGAACAAAGATGCCAGTGAGCGAACTCTTAAATCTGGGTCAAGGAAGCGTTATCGAATTGAATAAACTAGCCGGTGAACCGATGGAAGTTCTCGTCAACGACAAATTGATTGCGCGCGGTGAGGCCGTGGTCGTCAATGAAAAATTCGGCGTGCGTCTGACAGATATCATCTCTCCAGCAGAGCGTGTTGAGCAATTGAAATAGGTCGATTGAAGAGGAGTTCGAGATGCAATGGATTGCACTTTTACTGACATCATTTTTAGGATTTGCGAACGAACCTGCAAACCTTCTTGAGGTTATCCCCCGTCAAGAAAAACAGGGTTTCGTAACCGAACACAAATTTGACAAAGCGGTTCAAGCTGAAACTTTAAACGTTCAGTTTATTAATGAAACTGTC
>JBFWYS010000351.1:0-4677 GCA_050186175.1 Pseudobdellovibrionaceae bacterium | reverse complement strand
CATGATGAAATAGAAGGCCGGGAACTACTAGACACGACGACCGGGGATGCAATCCCAGGTCTCGACTTAGCCCAAGAAATTGGGCGAAGGATAAATATTATCCAAAGGGGATTGCTTTCTTACAGAAATGATAATGCTCCCGATCTAGTAAGGCCTTGCCCAATTTTAATGAAAATTCAATTTCATTCATTTGATAAGTCTCTTGTGTCATAGGGTGCTGATAAGTGTTTTCTCCAAGCAGGCGCAGAATAAGTATCAGCCCAATATTCTCGAGCTGAGCGAACTAAATACGCACCATCGTCCTCAAGTTCAAATATAGATAGAGCGAATACCTCAACGTCTTTTCCTTCAGGTGTTTTTGATTTGATGCGAACTTCAGAAATAACAGTATCAATGCGATCCCATTGATTAGTTTCACTCCATGCGTTTATGATTTGAATTTCATGGGTGCCTGGATAAATACGATTCACTTCGATAAAATTATCACGATTAAATTTTTCATTGGATTGAGGCCAGCAACATTCAAAGTCTTCCGACAAAAGTTTTTTGGCTTCATCCCACTCACGATTCTTAATGTGATTCCAGAGCTGATAAACAAGCACATCTGCCTCTTCATTTTTCATTTTGAGTCTTCCTTCGCTAAGGCGGCTTGGTCCAAACATTTCATTTGGGTTGAGAGAATAATAAAAATCATACCCTGTTGATCTGAAGTAAGATTTAGCTCTTCATCATCATTTTCAAACAGTGCTTCAACGATATATTTTAGAATAGAAGGTTGCGTATAGTCGGACTTATTTTTTATTCGCTTTTCTATAAAGCGCTCGTCAACAAATTCAAGTTTATCAAGTTCTGATTCAAATTTTTCATGAATTTTGAGAATTGTTTTATCATTAATTTTTTTTAGATTGCCCTGGAAATATCGATCGTAACAAGACCAAATTACAATTCCGAGATAGAAGGCGAGACCATGAGCTTCTTCTCCTAAGTCCTCAGTCATTGCTAAAATGTATTCGGCTAAATCACCTTGTTTCTTGAAAAACGATTTTGCTAAAGAATCAACTTTTGATTTGCCTTGAATGCTTCCGATCTCTGTCCAAATTTTCTCTACAAACTCATCCGACATTTCATTTGTTGTTGTCATGCTCACCTCCCAAAAAAATCCACCCGCTATCCCACTCACAAATTTCGGGAATTGCGATATGTTCTGCACCAATTGTAAATTGAATTTAAAAAAACGCAGTAATTTCAAATGCTTACAAAAATTAAAAATTGGCTCACCCATCGAGCCTCATATCGAACTTGGTTTATGCAGAATCCTCAAGTAAACGTCAATGATATTCAACTTTTACTAACAGCTTAATTCGGTGGTAACACAACTTTTTGTTACCACGAGATTGTTACCGTTCCGAATTTGTTACCGCCATCATCCCGTTTTAGATTTGCTCAGTAGACCAGCCTCCGCCAGCTTTTTGACTTCCTCGACATTGATGAGCTGCCCCGTTACATAAAGATGAAGAACATGAGCAATGAATGTCTGATAGGGAATCCCTGCCTTTTTTGCAAGTTTACGAATACTCTCCATGTCGCAGCTTTCCATGCGAATGTTGGTCCGAGCATCCTTCAACTCTTTTAAAGTTTCCATAGCTGCAGACTTAAGTTCTGCCTGCCGTTCTTTTGATGGCGATGTCAGATGATCTAAATCAAGTGCATCTTGAAGCTTCTTTTCAGATTTGCTGAGCTTTACTTTTTCTGGATTATACTTTTTTTTCATTTTTATATTTCCTCGCAGGATAAATTGTGATTAACCAAATTGTTTCGCCACGAACCTCGTAGGGAATAACGTGCGGGTAGTCGTCGATCAGAACGACAAAAATTCTCTGCCTAAAGGATGAATTGGATTTTTATCGTCCCTTAAAACCCCACGATCACTGATTGCTTTGACCGCATCTTCAAATGACGGGCGTCCTTCTGATTTGAGTTCTTTATTCTTCTTTTCATCCCAGTCAAATCTCATGATAACATTGTATGCCCTTTGTTATCATATTGCAAGTGGAGCTTGGCGCGACTTTGATTTATTTAGTAATTACAGTATCTTAAACTAGAATAGCAACCAACTCATGCGGAATGCCTCTTGAAAACTGTTAACGGAGGAAAAAAGTTCGTAAGAAAATTGGCTCAGGAGGTGAAGACCGAGCTAAACTATTGTTTTTACTCACGTCCACCTCGCCAATAACTACGAATCACTACATGAGCTTGTTTTTAACGATAAAACCTTTCCCTCTTTTGGGCAAGGATCGTGAATACTCAGTGCATCAGTGATTCCTCTGATATTTAAGCCAGCTTTTCGCACATAAATCTGAAGCCTTGAAAGACTCTTCCATCCACCCATGCTCATGACTTTGATTGGCTCGACACCAAGGCTCATCATCATGGTACACCAGGTAGCTCGGAGATCATGAAATTTGACCTGCGGCAGACCCAAGCCACCCAAAAAATACTTGAGCATCCTGGCTTGCTCACCCTTATCCCAATTTCTCATCCTGGGAAGGACAAAGGCAGAATCATACTGCTTCAATTTCAATTCCTTCAAAATAACCAGCAGGTTGGGAGCAATCTCGACAACTCGGTCATAGTCAGATTTGGTCGATTTGAAACCGTCGTGCTTATTCCAACTTGTATCCACAAGGATCGTACGATTATCGAAGTTTACCTTATCCCAAGTTAGAGCGTAAAGTTCTCCATTCCTCATTCCTGTATAAAGCGCAAGAGACCAATGATAATACCACTCCGAGTTCAGCTCACTTGCTTTTTCCAAGAGCAGCCGAGCTTGGGGTTCGGTCAAAACCATTGGCAACTTGTTGCCGCACTTAAACCGGATATTAGGTGCCGGGTTGGCGGAAGTATATCTCGCCTCAATCGCGTGCTGAAATACTCCCCGGATAAATTTCAATAGACTCTGCTGGGTGCCTGTTGATCTTTCACCAACTTTTTTAATCACCAACTCCTTAATTTCCTTCGCTGAAATGGAGTCGATCTTTCGATCACCCCAATCCTGAAAAGTATGAGCCTCAAGGCATATCCGCGCATTTTGGTAAGTCTTTTCTGTCCAATCACTCAGTCGCTTTGATTCAAGAAACTCATCAGCCACAAAACGAAATGTTGGCGTGATCATTTCGTTAAATGAATTTTTGATCTCGTGAATGAGCTTCCTTTCAACTCGCTTGGCCTCAGCTTCAGACTTTAGATGCTTAATTCTTCTCGATTTTGGAATCCTTGTTATTGGATGCCTCTCACTCCAGAAAGCGACCCAGTATTTTTCAACTGGGTCATATTTAGTTCCCATAGAGTCCTCCTCTTCTGTTCGCCAAGAGAAGGCTTCTAAGTTCACCTTTAAGATAACGATTTCCACGCTGAAATTTGTAATATGGAACCCGCCCATTGCTTGTTAGGTTTCGTAACCTTGCCGGGCTGATTCGCAAATACTCGGCGGCTTCATTTGTATTGAGCCATTCTTCAGCGTTATCGTTTTCAATTTCATTTCCATCTATTTTATTTTCAAAGAGCGTATTTTTTTGATTTTGTATTTTACCAGATACGCCAATAAAATTAAGGTTTTTCCTTTTTTGTTCGTGCAGCACTTTTCATAGCCGTCGCTTTCTTCCCATTCCAATTCAAAAACCCAATCCATGTTGTTGCCAACATTCAGCTAGTTTTTCGCATCAAGGGAGCTTAGTTCCTTTAATTTTTCGACCGACCTTTTACGGGCAGACTCAATAATTCTATCTACTCCCTGTCCAACATATTGAAGTATTTCATCACATGTTAATAATTTCGAGAGCTCTTTCTCTAATTCCACAACTGTTAGAATTTCCTCATCGGAAGGCTTTATAAACTGACTACCCAATGGTCTTTCGCGGTCCCATAGCTCCGATTTCAGATGCCTGATCCTTTCTTCTAGAAATTTGCGAGCTATGACTATTTCTTTCGGCTCATCTCTCCAATCAAAGTGTCTATAGTCGTTCATCTTTCCCCCTTGTTGAGTGATTGTGTATTAGCTGATGTCAGTTTCATTTTCTTATTTTGTAAGTCGATCTGAATTTTATTTCGATAATCTGCCCCATTTACCTGAAGCAGTATTGTGAGTTCCTTGAGACGGCTGTATGCTCTTTCATGAAACTTCAAAACAAGGTCAGACTCCGAACAGTTGGTCGTTACAAATAGGGGAAGCCGATTATTTAGTCTGTATTCAAGAATGCAGTTAAATAAGTCGGCAGACAGAGGCGTACCGCGTTCAGTTCCAATGTCATCAAGAATTAGAATTGACGACTTCTTGATCTTTTCCAGTTCTGACTCGTAAGACTGACCTGGCAGAAGTGAAAGTTGTCGGAACTTTCCAACAAGTTCGTTAAAATTGAAAAACCTTACTATATGACCGAGTTGCATTTGCTTCATCGCAAACGAAATCAACAAATGCGTTTTTCCGACTCCAGGAAGTCCAAGAAGGGTTGCTCCATAATTTCCGAATGTCCAAGAACTTAGATAATCAAACGCCTCCTTTGTTTCACTATTTACAGAGAATCGTGAAAATGTTTTCTCAGCCTGTGCTTTTGAAAGCCCGGATCTACCTTCCAAATTACGATATCTCTGTTCAGCCTCTTCAGCAGCCTTTCGAGCTTC
>JBFWYS010000350.1:0-4701 GCA_050186175.1 Pseudobdellovibrionaceae bacterium | reverse complement strand
GCTGAACGATATTAGTCCACAAGACTTAAAAGTACGGACAATGCCAAAAGAGTTCGATTGGGATAAGTACCGATATGATTTCCTCTTGTTAAGTTGCAATAATCCTGATCAATCCATCGACAAAATGCACAACCGAGATGGCTATGAAGTCTGGCAAACACTTCCTTCTATTATAAATTCGCATGAGACTGGCAGTCGCCATGCTCGGGTATTATTTGCGTTGATGGGTGGGGATCAAGTTTATGCGGATGAATGGAAAAAGAGACTTCTGGAGTCAAATTCGGTAGAGGAAAAAGTAGAAATATACTTTGAAGTGTATGAACACTACTGGAGCGATCCTCGATATAAAAAAATCCTTGCAGGTCTTCCTGCCTACTTGATGTGGGACGACCACGATATCCTTGATGGGTGGGGATCAGAAACATCCTCCTTCATTGAGAATGAGGGCAAACCGACAATAGCTTTCAAACCTGAATGGAAAACAATGTTTGTCGCTGCCAAACGGGCATTCAGATTTTACCAGGCAGCGCGAAATCCCGATCCTCTCGTACCTTACTCCTCTGAGGAAACTGATACTTTTGATGTAGGCTTCACCGTAGGGCCACTGGGTTTCATAATGGCGGATTTACGAAGTAACAGAAACTGGCAGGCAAAAGCCTTCTGGAATGATAATCAGATAAAAGCTGTTGAAAAATGGATTCAGGATAATAGAAAAAAAATTGAAGTTCTCTTCTTTCTCACTCCTGTCGTGATTGCTCATGGTAGCCCTTTGATTGAAGAAGGGTTGGTAAAGAACTGGGACTTAGTATTGAAGTTTTTTAAACATGCTCGTGATTCTCAAAAAAGCATTACTCCAAAGGGCATTCGCGTAATAAAATTGGTCCTAATTGTATTCGTGGCTGGAATCGTCGCGGGACTTGTCGCTTCCGCGATTTTTGGCAATATTGGAATGCGAATCGCCTCTGTCACCATTCCCGTTTTAAGTACTTACTTTTTTTGGCTATGGATCAAAAGAATTAAACGAGTAGATATTCTTAAACAAATAGAATTGATCCGAGCAAACAAGGGCAATACCACACTACTTGGCTGGCTTTTGCACTTGATAGGAATATTTCTTTCCCCAAGCACTTTAGATGCCTTTGATAATAAGGCTGGAGACCTCTCGGATGACATTCGGGATTCGTGGGGCGGTGAAGGCAATGAAAAATCAGTCGAGCATCTTTTACAAATGCTATTCGACTTGCAAAATGATCCTAACAAAGAAACTTGTGTTCATGTTGCAATTCTCAGTGGAGACATTCATGCCGGTGGGTACTCCAATATCTACTCTTCACAGGAAAAGCACAATGAAAGACCTGTTATTCCGCACATTGTTTCTTCTCCTGTTGGATATAGTCCTTTTCCATGGTTTGCAGAAGCTTTCTACAGAAAATTTAGCTCTGGATCTGTTCCCTTGGGTCTTTCGAGTACATTCTACACCCAGAATAGCCATCATTTTACCGAACGAAATATTGTAATTTGCTCTGTTCGTAAATTTAACAACGAAAAATTGATTTTAAAAACCAAATTTTACGTCGAAGGGTTTTCGGAACCGCAGACAACTATCTTCGATCTTGATAGAGTCTCCCATCGTGAAAATATTAAATGGGTAAACCCCATACGCTAATTTTGAATCCCTAGAACAAAATGGTCACATGAAGTTCCCCCAAAAACAAATTGGCCGAAGGGATCTTGAGTGTCCGTGTAGGTAAGACATCTGCTCTAAACAGACTTCAGTGTTTTGTGTCATGTAAAGAGGCGGGCCATTATCTATATTTAAATACCTCAAATGAGGTACTTGATCTTACATAAAAGTATTTCAATTGGCATTTTGATTTCATTTTTATTTAACGATACGATGTAAAATAAAAAAAATGCGAAATCGCACCAACGACTTCGCATTTGAAACAGGGACTGTCTTGAGCCCTTGAGCCAGACTTAAATTAGCAAATCCGCAAACAAAAAGTCAATCAACAGCTCAGGCAGTCCATTTTTAAAATGGGAGCTTTCCATTGATACCTCGACTTTTACCAAGGTGAACAACCTTGTGTTGGATGATTTTATCAGGACTCTGAGTGCTTCAGAGTTCAAAGTATTTCTGCGTCTATTGAGACTAACACATGGTTTTCACCAAGATCGCTGTCGCGTAAGCCTTAAGGCCTTGGAGCGGTCATGCACGCTAGTTCACAATACGATTCTCAAGGCACTCGATGGACTCGAAGAAAAAGGGTTTATCATAGTTCTGGATCGAGGGCACATCGACAAATCGAATGAATACCAAGTGAAATTTCCTACTTCAAAAACTTCACCTACGCCAAAATTTGAAGTACGTGCAAGGGTTGAAAAACTTACTTCAAAAAATGAAGTCACTAAACAAACAGTTTTAAATAAAACAACTACTACGGACAATAGTGGTTGTAGTTTTGAAATTGATATTTCGCCATTGGCTTCAATTGGATTTACAAGCAAACATTGCGAGCAACTCACGAGTCGGCATGACCATGAAACTCTTCAAAACTCGATTGACGCCTTTGCCTTTGATCTTCAAGTGAATAAGAAAGCCAAGTCCATCAAAGGGCCACCTCTTAATTTTTTTATAGGGATCATGAGAAAAGGTTCATATCTAGTACCCGAGAATTTTGAGTCTCGTAAAAATCGAATTTTGAGGCTTGAGCGAGAAGTGATTGAAAAGGCTGAGCGCGAAAAACAGGAGACGTTAGTGGCGATGCAAAGGGAAAAAAATGAGCATCGTAGAACGGTTTTACGTAAAATTGTAGATCAAGAGTTTGAGAAGTGGATACGTTCTTTGTCAGAGACGCAGCGAAAAGGGATTGTTCCACCCTTCGCTCAAAGATCGCCAACCATTGAGTTAGCGTGTCTACGAAGCCACTTCGAAGAGCAGATTTTAAAAGTTTCTCTTGATAAGCTTTCTGAGACAGAAATGACTGCACTTTTTCACAATGTGGATAGACTCATGCGTCCGACAATGCGTTGAATAGGTAGTTGTCCGTTATATTTTGCGATTCCGAATTTGCAGAGTTCCGCCGCGCGGAAGGGTGATTTGCGGTCCCTGTAATTCGCGTTGATTTTCGATGATGTTTGATGTCCCGGTGAGTTGACGCATTGAATTATGCAATGCGTTATAAATCGCGTTATTCGCACTAAAATAATTAACTTAACTATCTGATATTACTTATAATATTGACACAAATAATGCTTTGCATTAAACTGTTTTTGTGTTCAGTCACAACCGACTGAAATTAAACCATTTCTCGAAAGAGGAGGAAGGAGCAGATATGAGCAAGGAGAAAAATTTTTTGGATGAGAAGTCCTTAATTGGACGTGTAATTGACGTGCATTGCAAAGACAGAAATGAAACAGCTTTCACGGGGGTCGAATTGAAATGTATCAATGAAGCTGGTCTTGTTGTGACCTGGGAATCTCGGGGGTGTTTTTTTACGACCCATATTCCTTCAGCTAATTTATCTTTCTTAACGGCTAAGTATAACAATAATTCGACTACGCCTAGCGAATCCAAAGCAGTCTAACTCATCTCAAAAATTGTCGCAGTCGCACCCGTGACTGCGACAGCATCTAAAATTGACATCTTTAAAATATTTATCAAATGCCAATCACGTTACTCTGCATAACGAACAATATACACATTAGTTTTTGCATTGAATCATGGGGGTCGTAGTGAACGAACTTGTCGTAGTCGGTCAACCCGACGAACTTATAAAAAATGAACCTAGCATTGAAAGTGTTGTAGATCTGTTCGTTAAGAGTTACCTAGCGGAAAATACCAAACTTGCTTACTCGAAGGATGTTCGGCAGTTCCTACAATACTGTAAGGATTCAAGTTTCAGAATATATCACCTCTGTGATTTCCAATCGCAACATCTAGCTCAGTATCGTGATTTTCTTCTTCACACTGCGAAGCTAGAGGCTAATTCAGTTCTTAGAAAACTTGTTGCGGCTCGTGCGCTCATGCGGTGGTCTTGCAATGAAGGCATCATTGAGAGAAACCCGTTTTTGAATGTCCAGTTACCAAGAGCGAAACAAATCTCCTCTACTCAGGACTTTACTGATCTTGAGGTACAGAAAATATTGTCACTGCCGCCCTCATGGCTTCCTAGCGGATCTTTGCATCATCTGGTTCTCATCCTATTATTTTATATCGGCTTGCGAAAACGTGAACTGGTCAATATCAAATTGAAAGATATGTATGACCAAGGAGCTCATCGAGTTCTTCGCATTAACGGCAAGGGCTCAAAGTTCCGGCAGGTTCCACTTACTCCCATTATTCAAGGAGCCATCGACCGCTACATGGGCATATCAGGTAAGACATTTACACCCGAAGATTATTTACTTAAACCAATTCGCAACAACCGTTCTGGCATAATTGAAAAGCAGCTTCATGTATCAAGTATTGACTGGATCGTTAGTCATTACACGGCCAAGGCAAGAATTAAAAAACGAGTCTCACCCCATAGTTGTCGTGCAACAGTCGTGGGACATCTATTGGATCAAAAAATTCCCATTAGAGACATCGCAAATTTACTCGGGCACAGCAACATCCAGACCACCGCAATCTACGACTAGCGTAAGATAGTCTTGGTTTATAGTGCCGCCTACATGGTCCTCTATTGATGGGGTCGCCTA
>JBFWYS010000349.1:0-4733 GCA_050186175.1 Pseudobdellovibrionaceae bacterium | reverse complement strand
CCAAAAACTCCGAAGTTTAAAATTTTGCAGCCTACACCTGCACTACGAAGACGAATGCCCTCTTCGATCAAACACACCCCAAGAAATTTGGCTTTATTTTGTTCGAGCGCCTTAGCAATTTCGATATCGCCATGTCCATAAGCATTGGCTTTCACCATCGGACAAATAAAATTTGAATTTCCAAAAAGATGGCGAAGGGAATTAAAGTTATCGGCAAGAGCGCCTAAATCAATTTCTGCATACGTATTTCGAATCATAATCCTCGACCTCTTATGGCCGAGTCGCGACCTCAAACTCAGGTTTAAAATCGGTCGGCGCAGAAGAAAGACACACTTTATTGCCTCCTCTACGAGTCACTTGCGTCAAGGCCAGTTGTGCAGATTTCACCAGTTCCTCAGGAGTCGAACACAGAGTGGGAAACTCACTTACTCCGGAACTCAAAGTCACCTTAAGAGAGTGTTGAACCAAAGAGGTAGATTCAACCATTCGTCTTAGCCTTTCAGCCAGGACGGCAGCTCCCTTTAAAGGAGCATGCGGAAGAAGAATTGCGAACTCATCATAGCTCACTCGAAAACAAAAATCATAAGTGCGCGTAATTTTTTTCGCTGCGGTCGCAAAAGAACGGAGCCATAAATCGCGACCGGCGTCTCCCAGTTCGCCCTCGAGCTCGCGCAACTGATCTACTTTGAGAACAATTAAAGACAAGGGAGATGTAATTCGCCGAGCACGAGTAAATTCATCCGTCACTTTTGGGGTCAATGAGGTTTGTAACAAAAATTTAGTGGCCTCGTCATAAGTTCCGGCCTCTGCCATTTTCTTTTCAAGAGTGAGAACACGATAGGCACGAGTAAAGCTCATTTTCGCCAGCTCAAAAGTCATTTCCATTTTATCGCTCCAGCCGTCGTTAGAATCAGCTTTTGTTAAAATCACAAAAAGCCCCTCAAGATCGCCATCTACAAACAACGGCAAAAGCTTAGGATCTTCAGCTGAGAATCCCTCGCGAATCAGCTTTTCAAGGCTCGGAAAAGATTTATTTTCTTTGAGCAATTCCTTGTAGCCGCGGAGTTCAGAAGGATTAAGACGAAAACCGACCCCCTGTAGATTTTTGTCATCCATTCCAAAAGAATGAGTTGTCAAAAACGAATGTACTGACGGCAGAAAGCGAAAGAAAACGATCTTGGTTCCGGCACCACCGACTCGGCCCAAAAAACTGAGATAGCTCTGTAACATTGCCTCGCGATTATCGAGTTTTTCAATTTCGAGTTCAAATTTATGCAGAACACTGAGTCCCGGTGACGCATTTTGTACATTTGCAAGATTTTCCTGGAAGCCTGCGCTTTTCACACGGAGATCGTAGAGGTCTGCCTTCAATTGATCATGATCGACTTTCAAACGACCAATTTTTTCAATCAATTGCTCGTTCTGGTAAATGTAACAGAGTCTCTCTACAGCATGATCAATCGTCTTAATCGTTTGATAAATCCAATCTGAACCCAGGTCGATCACTTGAAAAATAGATTCCAAACTTTTTTGCGAAAAACTTTTCCCTTTTCCTGGCTCAACAAGGGGAATAAACATAATCTCACTTGATACTTTTGACGCCGAATCAATGAGATCCTGAACGGGCACGGTGGAAATCGACTCCATCGTAAAGACAACAATGTGCGGAACTACTTGTGCTAGCTGAGTTTTAAAGACAGAGAACTCGCCAAAACAGAGAACTTCGTAGCCCAAGTCAGAAAGCGACTCACGTAGCACACCATTTCGCTTCGAGTTTGCATCGAGAATAAAAATCGTAAACTCTTGACGTCTTTCTGTTAAATCCATGTGGGGCTACCCGCCTACTTTTCAATTCGTGGACTTGGTTTTCGCACAGAAAAAGGAAACTCATCCACTTTGTTTCGACTTTTCTTTTTTTCAATCTGGGCTGTTACAACAAAGTCCTCTTCTGTTTTTTCTTCTCCATTTTCAATAAAATCGAAGTCATTATTGTTAAGAAATGCTGACTTCAGATCTTCTTGGATTTTTGCCTTTAGAGATTGGCTGATATCCGAGGGCGCTTTCCGATTTGTCTCACCCGTTTTTTTCGCCGAAGCCACCGAGAACTCTTCATTCGATTCCTCTTCAATAAAACTCTGCGCCTCAATTTCCTGCCGACTTGGAGCCTTTAGAACTTCTGGCAGCGGAGAATCATCATCTCTGAATTCGATGGCCTTAGTTTTTTCTCTAGCAAAAACGCTTTGATGGTCCTTGGGTGCAAGGGCCAAATGAATCTTCACAATAGACCCCGCCCCCATGCGTGACTCAATTTTGATCTCACCTTGATGAGACCTAATAATTCCGTAGGCGAGAGCAAGACCCAAACCTTTATGATTTTCGCGGGATTTGGTTGAAATAAAGGGTTCATAAGAATGCTTCAAAGCCTTGTCATCAAAGCCAGAACCATAATCACGAACAGAAACCTCAACGCCTTTTTCGGTAGAGACTGCCGAGACTTCGACTCTCGAACCCGATCGGGAAGCCTCCACCGCGTTTCGAAGAATCTCACTAAAAGCTTGCTCAAGTTGGGCCGAAATTCCCTTTACATAGTAATCTGATTTTAAATCTTTTTCGATACGCAAACCTTGCTGGGCAATTGCACTCGTCAGAGGACGCAAAGCCAAATCAATAAGCTCGCGAAGTCGAACGGCTTCATCTCGATATTTCGGATGCGGATTTTCGGCTTGGCTAAAATATGTCAGTTTCTCAAGAGCCTCGCGTGCCGCTCGCGCTTCGCTTTCGATTGAAATGTAATGGCCAAAAGATTCTTCAGCTGAGGTTTTTGTTTTAGCAAGTTGCGAGTGACCCAAAATTGCTGTGAGATGAGGACGCAACTCACGAACAAATCCTTCTGAAATTTCTGTAGCTAGAGAAAGGCGACTTTTAGATTCTTGGGCGACAACGGTTTTACTGATCTCTGGAGTTGGCTCCGGTCGCTGAACCGGCAAACTCGGATTGATCGGCGTATTAACAACAGGCTCTTGGAGCCTTGCGATCGACGGAAGCGGAGGAAGCTCCACTTTTTCTCCGAGGGCCACCGGCGAATTAAGAAAAACAAGCATATCTTCTCTTTTTCTTAAGAGAACCAAAGCCGCAGCTAAACCAACAATTAGAATTCCAATACTCAAAAGAGCCGTGCGAAAAATCTGCATACTACTAGAAAAGGCGCCCTCTAGTTTGGAGCTCGCAAAAACTTTGCCCGGCAATCCGGTGAGAGCCAAGGCACCAGAAACGATCTTTTCATTTTTGTCATTTTTAGAAATTGCGACTTCAGTCGGAAGAGAAATTGAGCGTCCTAAATATTCTCTCTGCGAATGTGCAACAGTTCTTCCCGTGCGATCGACAAACGCCAACGTATCAACATAGCCCCGTTGTTTATCGATTTTTTCCTGAAAAACGGCGGGCTCTATAAAGCCGATCACGGCTACTTTGTCGGAGCCTTTTAGAGTGTTTAACTGGACAGAGGTGATGATCGCGAGCCGACTGACTTTGTTCGCGGTATCAAGTACTCGAAAATCAAAATCAATTCCTTTTGTGGCCGCCTTTTCGGTTAAAAAATCTTGAAGTGCTTTGTTAACAACAGGCGCACTGATATTTGGAATTCCTGCCGCGTTCATACCCCAGCGAGCAACGAATGATGAATTATTCAATGTGTACGCATAGACATTTGTAAAATCTTTTGTGCTTTTCCCAGAGGACTTCGCTTCTTTTTCACGAACGACTTGTATCAATTGATTGCGTGCGCTCAAAAGTTCGCTCTCAAAAGACATCGCCAAGCTGCTCAACTGACCTTGAAATAATTTTTGAGCCGCTTGAGCTTCGGCCTGTTTGGAAAGAGAAGAGGCGGTATACAGTGCAATCGCGATCGCAATGATTCCGCAACCAAAAATAACGGCGGCCAGACGCAGGTAAAAACTCAGATTCACATCATTAAATAAATGTGCAAAAAAACTTTTCGGCGCTTGGGCTTTACTACTCACTGATACCTTCCTGGTTCAACGACAATTTAATGCGATGCAGCGTTAGTCTTACGTCATCCTCTGACTTAAGACACATATTCATTAGTTTTAGGTGTATTCAGACTTCAGTCAAGGACTGCACTGGGAATCATAAGAAACTGATTTGTTTTAGAGCGTAATTTGGTTTTCAAATCTAGCGAATCACTGAGCTAGAAACTCGCTAGATTCAGAGTTTATTGCGTTGAAAGATGTATCGGCCTATAAGAACCCGGTGAAAACGATCAAGACTGATTTTTTAGTAATAGGCTCGGGACTCGCGGGATTGGCCTTTGCCTTAAAAGTCGCCGATCTAGGCGAAGTATTGATCCTGACCAAAGACCAGGCTCCATCTACCAATACCTCGATGGCTCAAGGTGGGATCGCAGCCGTTACTTCTGAGGACGACACTTTTGAGTCTCATGTTCGTGACACATTAGTGGCCGGTGCCGGACTCTGCAGAGAAAATGTTGTTCGTAATTTTGTTGAGCAGGCTCCTGATCGCATCAACGATCTAGTTAAATGGGGGGTTCGTTTCGCTGATGATCTGAATCGCGAAGGAGGCCATAGTGCTCGCCGAGTTTTGCATTTTGAGGATCAAACCGGTCGCGAAATTCACCGAGGTCTTTTAGAAAGTGTTCGCTCCCATTCAAATATCAAAATACTAGAAAAACATTTTGGCGTTGAGCTCATTATGAA
>JBFWYS010000348.1:0-4736 GCA_050186175.1 Pseudobdellovibrionaceae bacterium | reverse complement strand
CTGTAGAGTGGTGGTTTTCGAAGGAAGATTTTAAGTGAGGAGTTTGGTTTTATCTATAAAAGGATTCAGGATTGAAGCCTTTTCAAATAAAAGGCGAACTTACTAACAGTTCGCCTTTTAACTTCAGACTTTGACTACTGGATAGAGCAATTGATCTCGTTGTTTTTTTCCATATTCGAAGTTTCAGAGGCAATCATACCTTTAAAATTTGCCTTCGATGAAAAATCCTTCGGCAATACGAGGCTCAAACGTGAATCTTCCCAACCGATTCCGATTTCAACATCATTCGTATCGAGCGGAAAGAGGACCATGTTTTTAAAGTTCTTTTTGTTGTACCCACGTCCATACACAGTCGAAGCTTTTCTTGCTGAATCTGAATCGATTTCAACTTCTAATGCCTTTAATTTTCTGTTTGAACCGACTTCAGCAGAAACCAAAATCGTTTTTGCCTGGCCTTCGAAGCGGCCTGAACGACAGTATAGAGTCGCTGCATCTGCAAAACTCCCTGTCATTAGCATCAAAGCAAAAATCGTTTTCATACGAACTCCTTAATCCCATCCCTATTTACGAGGACCGAGAATAATCGAAAAAAAGAACTTCGGGCGAACTTCTGTAACCTATTGAAACTTTTGCGATTCCGGTGACAAATTTGGGCGCTTAGAGGGTTTAGATCGGTTATTTTGGAGCTGGGCTTTTTCGGGGGTTAGAGTTTAGCTATTGGTTTAACAGATTCCGTTTGCAGGAATGTTTGAAAATTTATCTGCGGAAATTGAGCACCATCTAAAGCGCCCCCTTCTCCGCCTCCGCAGACCAAGTTAAGACGTCGTTTTTACACATCTCGAGGAGTTCGTTTCGAATCCCCATCGCAGGTTCTGTATCGGGATCCATCAATTCTGGTTCATAGTTAATCACGTAACAGCGGCAGGCCGCCGTGTTCATTTGCGGAGTCATCCCTAAATCATTTTTTAAACACTCATTTACTTTTTGTTTTTCTGTCGGCGAGAGCGAGCGATTCATGTATCTCTTGAGAGTCGAAGACTCCTCCTCACCTACTTGCTGTTCTTCTTGTACGGCACCCTCCGATTCTTCACTCTTTTCATCTGGTGGCGGTGGCTCCTCATTGGTGGCTTCTGCGTTTTCTTCGCCTTCGTCTGCGGAGTCACCTACAAACCCAACACCTTCACTTTCAACTTGCACACCGTCGCGGTGGAAAACCCATTTCGAAGGTCCCTTCCAGACTGCAAGCCTGAATGGAATCATAAGTGATTCGGCGTTTTTTGAAAATGAGGCCATCGCAATGAGGCCCGATAAAACAATCAAGATCGTAGCTAGAACAGGATACTTTTTAGCTTTGGTTCTAGTTTCAGATAAACGAATGACTCGTGTTTTGAGGATATAATCGACCCAATGTCTTCGTTTCTCATCGTACAAAGAAGAAACAGGAATCATGTAACTAAAAAGCATGACTCCGTAACCGAAAATATTTACGCGTAAAAAGGCAGGCCAAAATTTTAAATTTTGAAGAGTTTCATTAGAAACGATTCGCAGACCAAGAAGATATTTACCGGGAGTGGCTCCGGCCTTTGCCGTTAGATAACTCCATAAAAATGTTTGCCCAATTCCTAATGCGACAAAAAGGAGTGTGCGCAAGGGAGTAAAAAGGAAGACCACATACCCATCACCGATATGTTTGAAATCTAAAAGTGGATTAGCAGAGAAAAAGGAAACAAGAAAAATAATACAGACCCAAACCGTGACGACAAAAACTCCGTCCAGCATGAGAGCGCAAAAGCGAGGGAAGAAAAAACCAACGCCGACCTCGGATGTAGGGTCGGCGCTCTCAATTTTAGTCGTTTCGCTTAGCGTCTCTGAGGTTTCCACTATTCTGTATCGGCCTCATCAGAAGAATCGTCTTCTAACTCCTCTTCAGGAGCATCTGACACCTTCGTTTGTGGATGCAGCTTTAAGTATTCTTTTACTTTTGCCGGATCTGGAGCGAGCAAAAGAAACATCTGCTTACCCTCAAGCTTCGGATTGACTTCGACCATCGCAACATCTGTCATCGTAGCGATGACTTTTTGTAAAAGTTTAACTCCCAATTCTTGATGGGCGATTTCTCGGCCTGAGAACCGAAGATTCACTTTTACTTTATCACCCTCGAGAATAAATTTTCGGGCGTGACGCATTTTTGTTTCAAAGTCGTGCTGATCGGTACGAGGTCGCAATTGCAATTCTTTGATTTGAACAATGACTTGTTTCTTACGAGCTTGCGTGGCTTTTTTCTTATTCTCGTATTTGAATTTTCCGTAATCCATTATTTTGCATGTTGGAGGCGTTGCCGTTGGAGCAATCTCGATCAAATCAAGACCTCTCTCGTCTGCAATTCTCAAAGCTTCCATGGGTGTCATCACGCCTAACATCGCTCCCGTGTCATCAATAACTCGCACTTGAGGTGCGCGAATTTCTCGACCGACTCGAAGAGAATCTTTAGGTCTTTCTTTTTTAGGACCGCCGGGTCCCCCTCCGCCTGGAAAAGGTTTACGTTCGAATCCTCCACCTCTATTATTGATGGTGTCCTCCTTGTTGTATCAAAGGTGGTAGAACCAGCCTTTGAGAAATATCCTGTCTAACTCTATTTAAAAACTCAAGCATTTCGAGACCATTGTGATTTGAGCCATCTCGCATTCGAATAGAAACTTTACCCTCTTCGGCCTCTTTGTCACCGATGATCACCATGTAAGGGATTTTTGCTAACTGCGCTTCACGGATTTTGAAATTCAATTTCTCGTTTCTTCTATCAAAATGCACTCTTGCGCCCAGCTCTTTAAGTGAGTTGACGATTTTTTCGCAATGAGCGTTCACTCGATCCGTCACATTTAGAACTTGCACTTGAATCGGCGCGAGCCACGTTGGCAAATGACCCGCCGTATGCTCAAGATAGACGCCAATAAATCTTTCGATGGAACCTAAAATCGCGCGATGGAGCATTACCGGACGATGCTCCTTGTTGTCTTCGCCGGTGTATTTAAGATCAAATGCCTCAGGCATATTAAAATCACATTGAAGTGTTCCCAATTGCCAAGGGCGTTTGAGTGCGTCGACGAACATAATATCTAGTTTTGGGCCGTAGAAGGCTCCGTCACCTGGATTAACCGTGTACGGAAGATTCAAGCGTTTAAGAGCCTCAGCAAGAGCGCCTTCAGCTTTATCCCAAACGCCGTCGTCGCCCATGCGCTTTTCAGGACGAGTCGACAAGAAAATTTTGTATTCGTTCATTCCCAATTGTGTGTAAACGCGATTGAGCAACGACATAAAGCTTTGAATTTCATCGGTGAGCTGATCCAAGGTACAGAAAATATGTGCATCATCTTGGCAGAAAGTGCGAACACGCGTGAGACCATGCATGGTTCCAGATCTCTCGAATCGATGGAGTCTTCCGAAGTCGGCCATTCGGTAGGGAAGATCACGGTAAGAGTGCTTATCAGATCCGAAAAGCACGCAATGACCTGGACAGTTCATCGGCTTCAGAGAAAATTCTTTCTCTTCAACCTCTGTGAAATACATATTTTCTTTGTAATTCGAGTAGTGACCCGATGTTTTGTACAAGTTGATATCGAAGATCTGCGGAGTGATCACTTCGTTGTAACCCACTTCTCGGTAAAGCTCGCGAATATAGCTTTGGAGTGAGTTATAGATCACCGCGCCCCTGCCGGTGAAAAACGGAGAACCCGGTGACCATTCATGAAAGTGGAAGAGCCCCAACTCTTTACCCAATTTTCTGTGATCACGTTTTTTGGCTTCTTCGAGATTTTTTAAATGTTCTTCGAGTTCTTTTTTATCAGCGAAAGCTGTTGCATAGATGCGTTGAAGGCGCTCCCGTTTTTCGTCTCCACGCCAGTAAGCTCCCGCTACAGATAAAAGTTTAAATGCTTTGATCTGTCCCGTTGTCTGCACGTGAGGACCACGGCAAAGATCAAACCACTCCCCTTGCGTATAGTAACTCACGGTTGGACTTTTTAGGTCTTGAATGATTTCGACTTTGAACTTTTCGCCCATTTTATCAAAACGTGCGATCGCTTCTTTTGAATCCCACTCGTGCCGCACGAGCGGAAGGTTTTTATTTACGATCTCTTGCATTTTCCTTTCGATCTTTTCGAGGTCTTCTTCCGAAAAAGGGCGAGGAGAATCGAAATCGTAGAAAAACCCGTTGTCGATAACTGGACCGATTGTGACTTTAACATCCGGCCACAATTCTTGAACAGCTTGAGCCATCACGTGTGCTGCAGAGTGACGGATCACTTCATTCGCTTCAGCCGACTTCATTGTTACAATCTCGAGACGAGTTCCGTCCTTGAGGGGCAACCGAAAGTCAACCACGTCTGGTTTACCATCAATCTTTGCACCGATCGTAGCTTTTGCCAAACCTGCACCAATAGACTCTGCGACTTGCATTGCAGTTGGCTCATGATCAAAAAATTTTTCAGTGTTATCCGGAAGAACAATACGAATTTGCGGCATTATGAAAGTGAATTGAGAATAAGGTTTTGAGAAAGAAATCGAGAATCAAACAACATAGATAATAGGCTTACTGGAATTTCTTAAAAGAGGTCAACTAGGCTCCCAGTTCGCGCCTTGCGTTATGAATCAATCAAGCCTGAACTTGCTCTCTTGTTAAGCCTTCGAAATAATTAGCCTACCAAAAAAGGCGGAACAAGGACGGTGAAGCTTATGAATCT
>JBFWYS010000347.1:0-4742 GCA_050186175.1 Pseudobdellovibrionaceae bacterium | reverse complement strand
TTCTTAATAAATTTGAACCTTTTTCAGGTCCTCTTTTCTAAGCTTTAAAATAAATATAATTGAGATGAGCATCTGGACTCAGAGATTGGTGCCAATTTGCTCTCAAAAATGCTCTGGTTGTGCCTCTCGAGGCATGCTAGTGTTTTGGCTCAGGGCGAAATCATTTGCTCAACTAAACCTGTGCGAATACAAAGACCACAGGTGTGATCGATCCGCGAGAGTTTGGCTATGTTCCTGCTCGGGTGAGATACTAAACGAGGAGGAAGCATGGGAAAAAAACTTTATGTAGGGAATTTACCTTACTCAACAACAGATGAAATTCTTCAAGCAAGATTTTCTGAATGTGGAACTGTTGAATCTGCAAAAGTTATCACGGATCGTGAAACTGGTAGAAGCAAAGGTTTCGGATTTGTTGAAATGTCTAACGATGACGATGCAAATACGGCTATTGAACGTTTGAACGGCCAAGATTTTGGTGGTCGTGCAATTAACGTTTCTGAAGCACGTCCTCAAGGCGACCGTCCACGCGGCGGCGGCGGAGGTTTTGGTGGTGGTCGTGGCGGCGGCGGCGGACGTGGTGGACCACGTGGCGGCGGCGGTGGCGGTCGTTACTAAAAAATGTCGTCCCTTTAGGGCGCACATCGAGTCAGCCTAACAGTTTAACAAAACTGTTTTGAATTAAAGTTTAGAGGCCCTGTCAGAAATGATGGGGCTTTTTTTTCGTGCGAGGGCAAAGCTTGACCTTTGTTTGCGCTTTTGTTTTTTGGCCTCCATAATATCAGGCTTACTAGATTTAAATGACTAGGTCTCGAAAGGCTGTGATGAAACATCTCGTAAAGCTTCTCCTCTTTTTTCAGATTTTCTTTTTGTCATCACCTGGTTTTGCGCAAACTATTTTGGTTCTTGGTGATTCGCTTACCGAAGGGTATGGAGTCGCAAAAGAATCGGCATATCCGGCACTCCTTGAAAAAAAATTAAAAGAAAATGGTTATCCAAAGATTGAAATCGTCAATGCTGGAATTTCAGGTTCTACGACAGCGAGCGGAGCGGGGAGATTAGATTGGCTTCTTAAGAAAAAACCTGACGTTATGATTTTAGCTTTAGGTTCGAACGATGGGCTTCGGGGATTTAAGTTAGAAGAGAGCAAAAAGAATTTAATTAAAGTGATAGAGAAAGCCAAAGCTGAAAAGGTAAAAGTGATTTTAGCTGGGAATCATTTGCCACCTAATTATGGCAAGAAATATTCAGAAGATTTTCACAAAATGTTTCAGGAGGTCGCGAAGGAGCAGAAGGTCCCTTTAATTCCTTTTTTGCTGGATAAGGTGGGTGGGCAATCGAAACTTAATTTGGCGGATGGAATTCATCCGAATGAAGAGGGGCATAAAATTATTGCCGAAACAGTCTATAAAGTTTTGAAAGGTCAGTTGTGAGTTTACAAGTCGTCAATTTGAAGAAAAGTTTTTGGCAGGGCGATGAAGAGATTGAAGTTTTAAAAGGCGTTCAATTTTCTATTCAAAAAGCTGAGATCGTCGCAGTTGTGGGGCAATCGGGAAGTGGGAAGTCGACTTTATTGTCCTTACTTGCAGGACTTGATCGTCCAAGCCAGGGGAGTATTGAGATTGGTGGAACAAATCTCTCGCAGCTCGATGAAAACGGCCTTACTGACTTTAGGGCTCGACACATTGGAATTATTTTTCAGCAGTATCACTTGATGTCACATTTAACTGCTCTTGAAAATGTTGAGCTGCCACTTGAGATTCTGGGGCAGCCGGAGGCTGAGATCAGAGCCAAAGAAATGTTGGGGATGATGGGGCTTGGCCATCGGTTAAAACATTTTCCTCATCAGCTGAGTGGCGGAGAGTGTCAGCGAGTTGCGATAGCAAGAGCTTTGGTAGTGGGTCCTTCTCTGTTGCTTGCAGATGAGCCGAGTGGAAACTTGGATTCTGAGACCGGACAACATGTAATGGATGTGCTTTTTAGAACTGTTGGGGCTTTGAAAATTACAACCTTACTTGTAACCCATTCGGAATCTCTGGCGCAAAAATGCCATCGTCAGATTCGACTTGAGCGCGGAAAAGCTCTGTGAAAAATTTTTTTATTTTAAATCTCGCATTGAGCGAGTTGAAGAACAATTTAAAGTTTACTTTGTTTTTTATTTTCAACTTGGCTATTGGGCTCAGTGGTTTCGTCACTCTTGATTCTTTTCGTGAATCTCTGAATTTAAGCTTGAATGCAAAGGCACGCGAACTCTTGGGAGCTGATTTGGCCGTTGATGTTCGTCGTGAGTTTACCAATGATGAGCTGAAAATTGTTCGAGAAGCAGTAGGGAGCGCTAAGGAAGCGCAGCTCTACAATTTATTTGCAATGGTGGCCTCGTCGACCAATACGAGACTTGTTGAAATTCAGGCACTCGAGCCAGGTTACCCTTTTTACGGTCAGTTTGAATTGCAAAATAGAGGGACCATAACAGGGAACGAGACGGCTCCGCTTTTTGAAAGTCCGCGTATCTGGTTGTATCCTGAATTGCAGAGTCAGTTGAACGTAAAAGTTGGAGATACTCTTAAACTTGGTGATGTGGATTTTGTCGTGGATGATTTTGTTCTCAAAGACTCTGGACAGACTTTTAGAGGGGCCTCGCTTGCACCTCGAGCTTATGTCGCTCTTCCTTTTTTCGAAAAGTCGAGTTTGTTAGATTTTGGTGCAACGATGACACGCGCCCTTTTATTTCGTTTGCCGCCGGAAGTGAAACCTACTGAGCTTAAAAAAACTCTTGAAATGCAATTGGTAGATCCTGCTATACAAGTTGAGACTCCAGATACAGCGAGCGAGGATACAGGCCGCAGTTTAAATTACTTAGCAGATTATTTGGGCCTTGTAGCTTTGGTTGGATTATTTTTGTCGTCTTTAGGCTCAATTTATTTGTTTAGATCATTCTTGGTTAGGCGACAAAGGGAAATTGCGGTTCTGATTTCTTTGGGACTTCGTCACGGCAAAGCCCTGCAGATTTATCTCGTGCAGATTTTGATTCTAGGCTTAGCGGCATCTCTTGTTACGCTGACTTTTTCTGGAGGGGCGCTTCCGATTCTTAAAATTTTTATTCAAAAGGCTACATTTATAGATTTGCAGGTTGCGGTTGGGGTTCGAAGCTTTTTGATTGCGGTGATACTTGCAAGCGTTGGCAGTGTTGTCGTGTGCTTACCGATCTTGAGTCGTATCATGCGATTGCCTGTGGCGGCCCTTTTCCAAGAGGATTCTCAAGTCGAAGTCAAAGCGGATTGGCGCAATTGGTTTTGGTCGGTTCCGGCGATTTTGAGTTTTGTGTTGATGTCTATTTGGCAGGCGAACTCATATAAAATAGGGCTTCTTTTTGTGGGCTCTTTATTTTTATCAGCTTTGCTTCTTGGTGTTCTTGCTTTTTTGTGTTTGGGAATTTTAAGAGGCGTTTTAAGAGTTCATACTTGGTACTTGAAGCAGGCCTTTTTAAGTTTAAGCCGAAGAAAGTGGGCAACACTTGCATGTTTTTTAGCTTTGGGTCTTGGAAGTTTGCTTATGAATTTACTTCCGCAATTGAAGGTCAGCTTGCAAGAAGAGATGGCCTCGCCGACCAGTCGACTTCCGAGTCTGTTTTTGTTTGATATTCAAGACGATCAAATTGCGGAGTTAAAGAGTTTTCTGACTGATAAAAAAATTGAGTTGGGTTCGGTTTCTCCGCTTGTGCGCGCTCGTATTTTGAAAGTGAATGGTAAAGAGTTCGAAAAGACTCTTGAAGTGGGTTCCTTTAGAACTCGCGAAGAAGAAACCGAAGCCCGGTTTCGAAATCGAGGGTTTAATCTTTCTTATCGAGCCACTTTAAGCGAAAGCGAAAGTCTTATTAAGGGAAATCCGTTCTCAGGTGCCTTTGATTCCAAAAAGAGAGATCTTCCGGAAATTTCAGTGGAGCAACGTTTTGCTGAGAGGCTTGGTTTTTCGATAGGTGATCGGTTACTTTTTGATGTTCAAGGAATTGAAATCGAAGGCCGAATCGTAAATTTTAGAAAAGTAAAATGGACGAGTTTTCAGCCGAACTTTTTTGTGCTGTTTCAACCTGGTGTTTTGGAGCAAGCTCCTAAGATTTGGTTGGCTTCAATCTCAGGTTTGAAAGATGTTGAAAAAAATCAGTTGCAAACGGATCTTGTAAAGAGTTTTTCAAATGTTTCTATCTTGGATGTGAATCGAACCGTAACTCGTGTTCTCGAAATCATGCAGCAGATGAGTTGGTCTTTAGAGTTAATGTCGGCTTTGGCTCTGTTTGCAGGTTTTGTAGTTTTATTTTCAATTGCGTCTCATCAAGCGGCGACTCGTCGATGGGATATAAACATGATGAAAATTCTTGGCGCTCGGTTTGGGGATTTGCAGAAATTTATTATGTTGGAATTTGCGTTCTTGGGATTTATCGGTGCTCTTCTTGGTATAATCTTAAGTTTTGTTGTGAGCTATGTAATGAGCTATTACATCTTTGACGGCGCTTGGATTTTTGCTCTCAAATGGCCGGCTTTTACGCTCTTCGCGATTACAGTTCTCAGTTTTAGTGTTGCTTGGTTTGCCACGCGACGAGTGCTCGTGGAGAAGCCAAAAGAAATTTTAAGTTCGCAAAGAACATAGCCGTTTTTACAGATAATAGACTACACTAAATAAGTTTACTCTTGATTTTTTAGATTGAGGAATTGCGAATTTTTTTGCGATGTCGAAACTATGAACATGCC
>JBFWYS010000346.1:0-4754 GCA_050186175.1 Pseudobdellovibrionaceae bacterium | reverse complement strand
CCTCGAGCACGCTTTGGAATTTTAGGAGAGAACGGCTGCGGAAAATCCACTCTTCTTCGAACTCTTATTGGAGAGCAACAACCGGATGTTGGAAGTGTTTTTGTAAATGAAGACATTAAGATCTCGTACTTTGAACAGCAAAAAGACAGTCTCGATCCAAATCTCTCAGTGATGAAAACAATTTGTCCTGAGGGAGATTATGTTCACTTCCAAGGTCGTCCTGTTTTTGCAAAATCTTACTTGAGCCGTTTCCTATTTCATACAAACCAAATGGATCTTGCCGTCGGCAAACTTTCGGGCGGAGAACAAAGCCGCTTGTTAATCGCAAAACTGATGTTACAAGATGCTCAGCTTCTGATTCTGGATGAGCCAACAAATGATTTGGATATGGAAACTCTCAATGTTCTTCAAGAATGTCTCGTGAGCTTTAATGGCGCCGTCATTTTGGTTTCCCATGATCGATTCTTTATGGATCAAGTCGTGGATACGCTCTTCGCATTTTCTGGAGATAATGGCGAAATTATTAAATTCGCAGGCTACTTTCAATGGGAAGAATGGTTCGATAAAAATCGCTCTTCGATTCAGAAAAAGAAAAAAGCCCGTGAAGCCGAAGAAGCCACCGCAGCTCTCAAGCAGTTTCATAAAGAAGTTCAGGGGATCGCGTCTCCAAAATCCAAACTTTCTCAAAAAGAGCGATTTGAATTCGAAAAAATCGAGGGCAAAATCGCGGAGGAGGAAGCTCTACTTGTAAAACTTCAAGCGGAACTTGGCTCTCCTGAAACTCTAGCTGACTACAAAAAACTCGGCGAACTCACCCAAAAAGTTCACGAACAAGAGTCAAAAGTCCAAACTCTCATAGCTCGCTGGGAAGAATTAAGTTCCCGGACTTAGCACAGTCGTAAGCGAATCCGGTTGCATCCCCCCTTGGACCTAGAACATTTCCTCCTCGAACGCGAACCTGGTTTCGCATTCCGTTTAGGCTTTCTGTGGTCGCCCCCCACCATGTCCAGTCGACATTAACAAGCCCTAGATATCGGCAATCTTGTGGCGCCTGATCTCTTACACGTACATTGACTGCGCCGGGATCCAAGGTTCTGCAGCTAACAACAAAAAACACAGACCAAACGATGCAGCCCATGAGTGGATGAGGCAACTCCCGAAAACAACAATACAAAACTGAAAAACAAACCTAAAAAGGGTTGTTAAAAGTATCGACAGGTAGATCTTACCTGTCGATATCATAACAGGAGAATTGCCACACGGATTTTGATACTCTTCAAACCATGACATTAAGCCTGTCCCTACGGTTTTTAACCAGACAACTTTTCGCACTTTTTATTTTAAACAGCCTCAGCTTTGCAGCAGTTTGCCCTTGGGAAAAACTCACCGGCGCAGGAATACAATTTGATTTTAATTCCGAGAGAATGGTTGATCTTAGCGCTGATCAAGTTGGTGAAGATCTCGCCTGCTTGAAAATTCTTTTAGAAACACATTACGCTTTTAATATCATCCATCCTAAAAATGAAATTGTCTTCAAGTTAGACCGCGTTTTGAAGAACCCAACTCCAATGTCCAGCTCTACCTTGCTCGAAAAAATATTTGAATTTCACGAAGGCACCGAGGATATGCATCTAGGATATCTAGTCGGTGGTCTAAAAAAACAGGTCGTCACAAAAAATCCAGTTATGGTGACTCTAAGTGAAGAGCTAGAATTCGAACGAGTTTATGAGCGACCCACATTTACTTATTTCAGACCTGAGTCTCCAATGCCCAGCTTGACCGATGCCCAGAGGGAGCTAACTGAACGACTGAAAGTACAAGATAAGCCTCTGGTCATTGATCTGCGAGGAAACGGCGGTGGTGACAACGATTTAGCCAAAGCCCTGTCAGAAAGTTTATTTACACAAGATCAGCCCGTCCCTGTTTCGGAAATTGCACAAATTGAAAGCCCTCTTCAGAAAATCGGTTTCTGCGCCACCCTTTTTGTAATACACAAACACAAATATCGAAACTACTGCGAGCAGGTAAAAGCACCCCTCAATCACCTTCCATTTTCAGAGCTAATTAAAACCTCGATCACAAAAATGCCCGCAGTCTATACTGGAGAGAGATCCACTCCATTTCGTTCTCCTATTGTTCTCATAACGGATTCAGGATGTGCTTCCGGTTGCGAAACAATTATTGAAAAATTATCGGCGCATCCGATGGTAAAAATCATAGGTGCTCATACGGCCGGCGCTCTCCTTTATGGCAATCCCATCTATCTCACCTTGCCAAACTCAGGAATCTGGGTGGCACTCCCAACTCGAGCTGAAATCTACGAAAACGACGCCCCTGAAGCCGTTGGCTTTTTCCCCGACGTGCCGCTAACACACGTTAATTTGGATGCTATCCTTTCTATTAAATAATAATTTAAACTATCTCTTAAAAATTTTCCTATACATAAACTTTTATTGCTCATTTGCGTCTGCTACGCTGTATTCAATTCTAGTCGGTCCATTTCTGGAGCAGTTTGTGGATGCAAAAAATTCAATCCGTAGATATTTAGCGGCGACTCAACTATAATCGGTCGCGGGTTATGTAATTACAAAGGATTATTATGCGATTTTTAACGTTACTTATTTTAACATTTCCTTTCTCTGCTCAAGCATCTATTCTAACAGCCTCTCGATTAAATCTGGGTGATTCGGTTCGAATGTCAGAGGCATTAAGTCCATTGGGCCATACAATTGAAAAAGACATGAGCGATCCCAACTTAATTTTGCGTAAAACATCGTTTACATCAGCGGATCGCGCATTCTCGATTGAGTGCACTCAGAAGCAAAAGGGCGGCGTCGAACTAGAAACGACATGCCTAGTTTCTGCTAACTCAGAAAAATCCGCCCAAGGAGTTACCACCGTAGCTGCTGGTGCTGTTGCAAATGTGACCATAGTTAAGTTTTTGAATGAACATGACATGAATGCCATAGCAAGATCCCTCACTAGAATTATGGGATTCTTTCAGACATCTGAACAAGTTCTGGTTACCCTCGCAAGCGGCAAAAAAATTAAGGTACCTAAAGTGAGAATTGAGTGTCTGCCAAACTCGGCTACTATTTGCCAAGCAACTATGTTTCCCTAATTGTAGTCCCCTGAACTACTTCGGATCTTGCTCGATATCATCCGTTCATTAAATGACGGCTCAGAATACAGCCGGCCCCAAACATGCAAAAAGCGAAATGGGTTCTTCCCACTTCGCTTTTCTGTCCTTCTCCTTACTGAGGAGGTTCTAATGGCGGACATTCCTAACCGATATAGGAAGATTCGACGTTTTTTAACGTTTGCTAAACTGTTCTTCGGGCTAGTTTTACTAGTGCTAGAGATCATAAAGCGGTTTTTAGAGCTGAATAAGTAATCTCAAGCCAACGGATTGAGGGTTCACTTCATGGACGAAGTTTAACCGATGAAGGACACGAGAGCATGGAAAGGGAAGAGCCCGCTTACTTACTCTTCGAATTGAACGACTGGAGCTCTGCTAAAAACGGTTCCGTGCCTTCGGTATCAACAATTTCCCATGCCCGCTTGTAGTCGTTGCCTATGAATTCATAAAGTGTATTCGTCGCATCCAAGAGAGCTTTATTACCAAGCTGTTGGTAGACCGCCTTCTGAAGTGCCATCAGATGCAGATGAATTAACACATTTTGCTTCTCTGGTTTCGGCGAATACTTATATCTTTCATACATAGGTGAGACTTTGGCATCTCCAAATAAGAGAGCAACAACAAAATTCTCCACGAGACTGTGAAGGAGTTCATGATGGGTCATGCTCACAAAAGCCGTCATACTCAATGGCAAGTCAAATCCATTCCTCTTTCGAGGCTTACCTAAGTAACCTCCCGGTGTAACTATGAAAACTGGATCTCCCATAGGAATCCAAGTGCAAAGCGCAAGGGCCACGGAGTATTCTTTTCTGGTGAACTTTCTGCCTGCAACTGTTTCAGATTCAGGGACAATAGAAATAGCGGCCTTGTCCCACTCGCTCTGAAAGGTATCTAGTTTTTCGTAGAGCTCTTTCTGATATTCGATCTGAACTGCCGGATCAATTTTGAAAGGGGTCTGCTGGCAAATCATATCAAAGACCGGCGACGGAGTCATGAAGAGGCGAGGAGTCACCGGCTCAACTGATGCAGAGACTCTGCTGTCGGTCGCGGTTCGGTTAGAAGAAGCGCATCCGACAATACATAAATTGGCGATCAGAGCTAAGACCACAACCGGATTCTGCCGAATTCGAAACATAGCTTCTCCAATAAATTGATTAAATAGTACCTCTACGATACCCGGCATCGCGACAAGAGCGAAGTAGAGTTTAGAATCCATTCGCCTTAAGTCTGGTCTCACACGACATCTGAGGGACACTGGAAATTAACTATTCCAATGATGACCGGCGCACCCAACTCGGATACACTAAAATCATGTCTATTAACTCAGAAAAAGATTTAGCAGGCCTTCGTAAAGTCGGCAGAGTCGTCGCCCGCTGTCTTCAGCATATGCAATCAAAACTTGAGCCTGGCATTACAACGGGTGAGTTAGATGCAGTCGGCGGTCTTTTTCTTGAGTTGCATGGAGCGAGATCCGCTCCAAAACTCACCTACAATTTCCCGGGCAATACTTGCATTAGTGTTAACGAAGAAGCGGCTCATGGAATTCCAGGCTCAAAAATTCTAAAAGCTGGAGATCTGGTAACATTGATGTGTCAGCAGAACTAGATGGATATTT
>JBFWYS010000345.1:0-4765 GCA_050186175.1 Pseudobdellovibrionaceae bacterium | reverse complement strand
AGAGACCACTCGTTAACGCCGACAAAAACTGACAGCGCAACGATGTTTGCGGTCGCAATGAGGTAACTCTGCCTCTTCGTAAGAAAAGGAATCTCTCTCACCAGCCGGCAAAAGATGACAAATGGAATACAGACATAAATGAATAGTTCAGTTGCGGCCAAAACTAAAATCCTTCATAAACAAGTTTCAGATTCAGAGCGGTTGAAGGAATCAATAAAAAGCTTACTATTAGAAAAAGAGCTAGAAGCAGAGCAAGAAAATAAATTATCTGATCAGCTTTAACGTTTTTCAATATGCTCATTGAAGTATCCAATAATTTGAGGTGCGATGAGTTTTGTAAATTGGGTTGCTGCGTGTATATTCATGTGATTTTGATTATAAAAGAAACTTTGAATTTCCTCGTCAGGCATATTGGAAAAAAGGGCTTCGTTTGCAATTCCAAAGATAAAGGGTGGCAAGTCCCCAAATAAATTGAGGTCCATTCGCATTTGGATTGAGGAAGCGTGCCGCTCGTCATACAAGGGAACGTACACAAAAGCAAAATCACTTCCCATCTTCACGACCCGATCTCTAAGTTCAACTAAATTTTGGGATTGAAAACGACTAATCTTACTGACATTTTGATCGGAAACTGATCGGCGTTTGGGAGAGCCTTGAGAGATGGATGCAATTCTAAAGCGAGTTGTTGGAGTCTTGTAATCTTGGCTTTCTCCCCAGGCAACAGATCGCAGATAGGACCCATTATTGGAGATGTCCGCATCAAGCGGTCTTAGGGTAAACTGCCGAAGAAATAGTAATACCCTTTGGAAAGATCGTAACATCAGTAAAGAATAGTACCGCATCATTTCACTGAGAGTTCGGTTCTCGAAAATATAATTATTTTGGGGGACTTGTCCGACGGCGGGCTGTTAAATTAAATTGGTTACTCTTGTTGATCAGCTGAACCACACGGGGCAAATTGAGGTCAGTAAAAGGGCTGAACTCAATTTCCATGTTGAGAGATTTTAAATACTCATCCATATTTGTGAATGAGATCGACTCTTTGGCTCGCAACGACTCTGTAATATACTGTTCGGTTTTAGATTTATCTTCGTCAGTCACTTGAAAGGGTTCAAAAAGGCGTAGTCGTGAGAGTTGATCGACATAATCTGCGGGGTCGGAGCCAAGAAGAACTGTCGTCACATCAGGTAAAAACTGATTAACAATTTCAATCTCGGCCGGGTTGTCATCAATAAATACGAAACTATCTAATCCTAGGTTTAGCTCGGCGGCCATCTGTTGAATATTTTGAGATTTGGGTTCCCAATTGGCTTTAATACACACAAAATCAGATTCCCTCAAAACCATGTCAGGGTGCTGGTTCAGACCCTCAAGAACCACAGACATTTCGTTTTTACTTGCGATTCCAAGAATGACGCCAATATCTTTCAGCTTCTTAATTTCCTGTTGAAATCTTTTGAATGCAAGTCCTCGAGCTGTTAGGTCGCCAATTTCTATACCTCCAAGCCCATCATCGCCTATAACCCCTCCCCAAAGAGTGTTATCTAAATCAAGAACAAGGCATTTCTTCATAGAAACTTTTAAAGTTTCAATAAGGCGGCATAATTCTTTAGCGATCTCGACAATGAAATCGGGAGAAAAAACGTTCTTGGACTCCAGCCAAAATCTCTCATCAAAGGTGTTCTTCAGTCCGCATCGACTTGCAAGAAACTCTAAATCACACAGAAAGTATTCATTTTTCAAAGTGCGAGCTAATTGAAAGTTAAACTCTCTCACGGTTGTCCAGTCAGTTCCTGGTAACCGTCCTCGTATATTTCCGAAGCCATAGTTTGCGGAGGGTACAGAATTACACACGATGATATTACACCTAAGCGAAGAGGCCAGAGTGTTACAAAGCCCCTCAAGATTATTTATTTGCTCATTGATTTTCTGATCAAAGTCTTTCCAATCCCGACAATCTTGAGTCTGATTTTTTTCTGTCGGGGGCTCCGGAACGATCACAACAACATCAGGCGCAAACAGGTAGAGCTCGCTTTCAGTGTTCAGAATTTCCTGAAAGTAATTCTTATATTCGCCAACGAAAAGTTTAAAGTTTCGTCCCGACAGATCCAGATAAAAGCGCAGTAAATCATGGAGAGGATAAAGGGTCACGCCTCCAACAATTGCAACTTTAGTTTGTTTGCCCTCACGGACAGCAGTATGGGCGAAGGACTTTTCAAAAATGCGACGCAATGTGAAAACGTCTTTAAAGCACGTGAGCTCTTGCGAAGAAACCCTGATTTCTTCAAGTGTGAGCTGGTCCCCACGCTTCAACTTATCTTTTAACTGTTGTAGTTTTTGCGACATAGACGAAGATTTTTTATATTCGATTTTTGTGGAAAGTTCCATCTATGGAGATGCAAAAGTATGCAATTTTTAGAAACTCATTCATTCTGCGCCGCTGCATTAAACGCAAAGCTCCTTTTGTAAGCATTTTCTACGAGAACTTTCAAAAAAAGCATTAGTAATGCCGTAGACGTACGTCGCTAAAGACTTGGGCATTACGATGAAATCTGTTTGAACTCAGAGAGCTTGGCGCACTGCCAAAAGAATCGGAATTTGCACTCGCGGGTGCCATCGGATCTGAACACCGCCAATCAATTCCCACGAGACATTCTGTCGTCAAAACGGGATCAAATGTCTCAACTAAACAATGCCGATTAGCGGAAGAATAAAAAAAGCCAGCTTTAGGCCCCTATCAATTGGCCTCAGCCTTGCACAGGTACCGTGATGCAGTTAACTCAACAGGGAGAATCCATGCATCTAAGTTCACAAAATGATTTCTTATCGAAAAATTCATCTAGCCTCATTAATCCAGCGATGTTTTCGCTCGTGGAGTTCGACTCACATTATATGGTTGCAGTCGACTTGCCGACAATTCCGATGTCGCAACCTGAAATTCTAAAGACTAAAAATCAGCTTACCGTTGAAAGCCACTCAGACAATCCAGAAAAAGATCAAACAATCTTGAGGCTTCTCCAAAAAGGGAGTGGAATTAAAAGCATCTATAAAGACGGTGTTCTTTGGCTTGTTCTACCCAAGGTCACCATAGAACAACCACTATTAAAAATAGCAAATGCCTAGAAACATTTAAATCCAGGAGTAAAAATGAACCTACCAAAACGATATTCAAAAAATGAAAATGTGATCATCTGGGCGATTGATCCGTCTCAAGACCCGAGCGAAGCTAAAAACTTAATTAAGGAACTTAGAACCTGGGCGCGACATCTCAATTGCGAGATTCAGCCGGTGTCCGTGTTTTCAAAATCAGTACTAAGCTTAACAAAAAAACTTCCAATTCCATGGGAAGGCAATGCGGATAAATTTGCACGGGAAGCCGTTGGCCTATATTTAAAACAGACTCAGTGCACGGAGTTTTTGCCTCCAAAAATTATATTCGCCTCGACCCTTTCAAATCGGAAGATGGCGTCAGTTTTAGCCAAACACGCCGAAAGCGAAAACGCGCTCATGATTTTTGCATATACACGAGCAAAAAAAACATGGAACCCTTTTCGCTTGGGCGGCTTTGCCGAAACCTTGGTGGCAACTTCTCGGGTTCCGGTTCTTTTACTTAATCCTTCTGCACGTCCCTCATCTAAGATTTCGTCGATTCTGTTTCCAACCGAATTTAGCCATGAATCAAAAAACGCCTTGTTAAATCTTGCTCCCTTGGCGAAAAATTTCGATTCACAGGTTCTAATTTACAGCCAGATCGAAAATTTTCCTCTCTACCCAATGCCCATAAGTTTTAATGGCACCGTTCCTCCCATGATGGATATTGCGTCCACCCTTCGACAAGTTGAAGAGTCACGTACCAAAAAAGCACAAAGGTGGGTTCATCTTCTAGAAGGCCAAGGAATAGATTGTTCACATCTTATACGCCGTCAGAGAAAAAATTTGAGTGCCGATATCCTCGACATCGCAAATAAAAACAAAGTGAACTTGATTGCAATGGCCAGTCTTAGCGGCCCCGTCAGTCAAGCCTTGCTTGGCGGAGTGGCACGAGATCTCTTGCTGGAAGCAAAGTGTCCCGTTCTTATTTTCCATAAAACGAAAGTAGCAAAAATGCGTCCAGCAACGCAAAAACAATTTGCCAACAAACGGACCCAAGGCAAAAAACAATCTTCCCTTTACTCTGGACATCAGCACTTATGAAAGTGGACCCAGTCAGCCGCATCTTATGGTTTAAAGAAATTAACTCAGAAGATGTCAAGATCGTGGGTGGTAAAACGGCTTCCTTGGGGGAAATGTACAATAGACTTGTTCCTCGGGGCATTCGAATCCCAAACGGCTTTGCAATTACAGCCGGCGCTTATCAAGATCATTTAACCGCGCATCAGCTCAAAGACCCACTGCAGGAGCTTTTTGCGGAGTTAAACGTTACGAAAGAGCAAGAGCTTACGCAAAAAGCCTACAGGGCACGACAATTGATTCTGACCTCTCCGCTGCCGGCGAATTTACAAAAAAATATTCTCTCAGCCTATCACGAGCTCAGTAGCAGTTATGGAAACTCTGCAACTGATGTGGCTGTCCGAAGTAGCGCAACAGCTGAAGATTTGGCCGAGGCCAGCTTTGCTGGCCAACAAGAAACTTATTTAAATGTGCGAGGAGAAGCACAACTTTTGGAAGCCTGTCGTAAGTGTTTCGCCTCCCTCTTTACCGAGAGAGCGATTTCATACCGAAATAAATTTGGTTTCGACCACATGAAAGTCAGTCTGTCGGTCTG
>JBFWYS010000344.1:0-4765 GCA_050186175.1 Pseudobdellovibrionaceae bacterium | reverse complement strand
TTTTTGGTTCTTTTTCATAGGCTTTTTTCATTTTATTTCACTTTTTTTTCATGCGAGATAAGTCGCTGTGAATATAAGCACACATGAACTACATATAGGGCTTAAATTTAGAATGCCCACTATGAGTTGGTTGAAAGATCTTAAACTGCCCCCATTCACTTCCGCTCAATGATTCGTCGAAGCATTCGAATGGAAGGACATTAGGTCCAAGCGATCGCGAATTAAATGGGCTCCCGAAACCAAAAGATCCAATGTTCCTGAAAACTGTGGATGCAACGGATGACCGGGCAAGCAGGCGATGGGCTTTCCCTGATTCATCGCCAGTTGTGCCGTGAGAAGAGTACCACTTCGTCTCTTTCCTTCGATGATTAACAAAAACTCTCCCATGGTCGCTATTAATCGATTACGAGCTTCGAAAAATCGAATGTGCATTTCTTGGTGATACGAATACTCGCTCACCACAGCACCACCGGTTGATAATACGACCGGCACAAGCCTGCTGAGCTCTCGGGGATACAGTCTTCCGAGTCCTGCTGGAACAAAAACAACTGTAGGTTGCCCTGCCAGCAAGGCGGCTTTATGAGCCGCCTGATCAATTCCTCTTGCGCCCCCGCTCACCACGCCAATTTTGCAATGAGCGAGATAAGCAATCAGCTCTCTCTCGACCCATTGTAAGGAGTCAGCACAGGGCTCTCTTGAGCCCACGACCGAAATCAGTTGATGATTCATCCACACGGGGTTTCCTAGATAAGAAAAAACGAACGGGGCGTACTCAAGCGATTTAAACGACTCTGGATATGTTTCCTCCCCGTAGCAGGCAAAATTGATCTTACCCTTTTCAATGAGAGAAAAAATTCGCTCTTCATTAGCCGCTAAATTTTGAAAATCAAACTCCCTATCGAAACCTTCTTTCATTATTTCTACGCAGTCTTGAAGCGTTTCGAGTGTTTGCGATTTTTCAAGGAACTGGAGATACAAATCCAACCTTTTTGGAAAGTGGGATTGCAGCCAGTAAACAAAATAAAGAAATTGTGTTCTTGGAATTTTCATTGAAAGTGGTCTTTGCAAAGTAAAAACCACACTCAATAGGATTTAATTATTCTTCGAGATCAAGCCCGTCCGAAGATTCATTCAATTCATCTTCGAGCCGATTTTGTGATTCATCGGAAGGAGCTGGAGCGCTGTCGGCGTCGAGATCTAACGATTCTTCTCTAAGATCATCCTCGCTGAATTCGTCCTTGGTGTCCGTCGGTGCAGCCTCGACTCCCTTGCTATCAAAAGAATCACTCATATCACCGGCTTCGAATGAGCCCGTAGCCGCATCTCGGATTGTTTTATCACCAACATGAATTTCGTCAGAGGACTCAAGCACCACTGCAGTAGAAAAATGCTCTTCAACACGAATCACTTTAAGCAAACCCACACGGCGATCATTTTGTTTTAATATTGTACTTGGATTTCGGTCTGATTGATCCGCATAAATATTGAGCATAGCTCCTGTTGCCAAACCTTTTGCCGAGCCTTCATTTAAGAAAACCAATGCTCCCGCAGACAAAAGATTTCTGACCACGTTGTTTTCACCGCCGATGATTCGAGCGTCGAAGTCTTGGGGAGCTCCACTTGCTCCGGGATTATACGTCGGCATCGAACCTGTAAAAAGCTGAGAACCGATCGCGATCGGATGAAGTGACTGCTTAACAAGAGCTCGATACACAGACTTCGAACTATTCACGACATTGATGATTTCAATTTCGCCTTGAAGCTGAATCAAGTACGGTGATCGACTAAAAAAACCGGTTGCAATTTTTCCGAGGGAGTCTGCGATGTAATATCGATCTCCCTGAGAAGCCGCCCCTTCGATCTTTACATAGATATATTGATATTCACCGGCCGTCTTGAGACCGTTTTCCATCTCTTCGACCTCCCCGACTCCCTCAAGTGATGAGTTCGTCACATAATACCCCAGAGGCATCATCGGAGTTTTGATATTTCTTGGCTTGAGATCGATTTTAATCCTATCCATTTTGACCTTTGAGGCCATTTCCCAAACAGGAATACTTTTAGGAAAACTTGTTATCAATGGAACCACAGGTTTCTTTGGAGGCGGCCAAGCTCCGTCCGGAATTCCTTCTCCCACTTGCGCGAGCACGGGAGGCGGCGCCCCCTCTCCTTCTGCCGGTGGAGTTCCCCCTTCGGGAGCAACTGGAGTTCCATCTGGATTTGTTGCACCAACAGGTGCCACTTCAACAGTGGGTGGTTGCGCTGCTGTTCCCGGATAAAACTTTACTGCTTGACCGGGAGCAATGAGATGGGGATTTGTAATTAAAGGATTATTTAATGCCCACACCTTCGGCCAATAGCTGGGATCACCAAAGAGGGTTGTACTAATATCCCAAAGTGTATCATTCTTTTGAATCTGATAAGTTTCACTAGCGCGCGAAGCACTCGCCTTGTCCCAAGATTCATTCGGTGTCGGTGAAGAATTGTAGTTTTTAAAAACCTGATGCAAACGACCTTCTAAACCACTATCGGGATCATCTGGATTTTCAGGCGCGGTCGGAGAAACTTTCATTCTTGCTGTTTTTTTCTTTTTCTTTTTTGATTTTACTTCTGCAACAGGTTGCTGAGCTGGAGCTTCGGGCGGAGCCGGAGGCGGAGCTTCAGTCATAAATTCCATTGGCACAGTTGGTTCGCTCTCAACCGGCGGAGTCGATGGAATCGTTGTTCTTTCTGCCGATGAAGACTCTGATGTTAACTCAGGAGGAGGAGTCGTCTGATTTATGTCTAGCGGAGGAATTTCTTCAGTTCCTGGCGAGGCTCCTACACTCACTCCTGAGCCGGGTTGAGCCCCACCTGGATAAAGAGGATCCGGATCTCCCATATTATAAGTTTCAGCCGGATCCGTTTTTTTATTACTTAACGGTTCATTACGGACGGGAGGAGGAGGCACATCAACAACAGGAGAGCTTAAGTTTTGAGCATAGGTCCCAAAACTCCATCCAAAACCCAAAGTGACTACACATAGCTGCAAATATTTTTTAGGCCGTTTTAGCATTTAGTTACCGAGTTTGTTGTGTTTTCTTTTTCCCGATTGATTTAACTGTTGGCGGATTCCCTCTTGCCAATAACTTCAATTCTGTTTGAGCCCGAGCCGCCTCATAACTTCCCGGATTTTTACGAACAACTTCTTGCATGACCGACGTCGCCTGCTTCGCCAAGTTCATACGGTAGTAAGCGAGACCTTTTGAGTAGCGGGCACTCACTGCCTTGTTTGAATTTGGATATTTTTTGAGCAACTCGTTATAGAAACCCACGGACTCGGCATATCGTTTCTGTTCAAAACCAAGTCTACCGTTTAAGTAAAGAGCATTGTCGTTAAACACACTTTTTGGATATTTCTCGGTTAATAACTTTGTTCGGGCTTTCAATCCGATTGCATCAGATTCCCGATATTTTTCGATGACCTGAACATAGAGATCTTTTTCAGAAAGATTTTTTGGATTCACGCCGGTGAGTTCAATCAAATTTGCTGTCGACTTTCCTGCATTTGCCACTTCGATAGGCAAAAAACCGAGTGCGCAAAAGAACGAAATTATTAAGAGGGAGCTGCCAAAAGATGCTGGAAGTTTTAATCTGGTGTTCATACTCATTAGTGTGAACGACCCTCTTGTACTTTTCCACAACATTTGTGGATCAAAGAATTGAAAATTCCCTGGACCTTTGAATAGACAAGGGTTCCAGCTGATTGCTATCTTCTTAAGCACAGCACAAGGCATTGATTATTCTTATGTTTTTTAAGTTAGTCGAACCCTTATTTGAGTCATCATAACAGATCTTAAATTGCAAAAAGTGTCCGTATCCAGCACGTGTGATTTCTTTCTTCACAATCTCACAGACCAAAGGCAAGCGCATCGAAATTGCTAAGACATCGTTATATGAGAGGATTCTTAATTTTTGGTGTAGTTTTGTTAATCATTTCTCCGGCGAAGGTTCCCGAGATCTGCTCAAATATTGTCCGTAATTTGAATTTAGACTGTGTAAGAACGGTGCCGCAAAATTCATCAATTTCGGAAGATTTGTCTGCTTTAGTTTGTGGAATCACACTTTCGGAGTCGAAAAAAAAACAAAATCTCACACAAGTTTCACTGATTCACGTTTTTGTTGTATCAGGAAGCCACCTGGTTTTTGTCGAACAGATGATCTCTGTTTTGTTGTGGTTCGGTCCGCAACGTCTGCGTTTTCTTTTCCACGGCATCACATTACTACTTTTCACACTTGCGACGGGAGCTCAAGCTCCTACAATTCGTGCATTTCTGGCATGGCTCTTTCGGATTCTAATTCGAAACAGAAGACTGGGTTGGAATGCTGTCGAACAAGTCGGCGTTCTGAGTTTTCTTTTGCTCTGTTCCTATCCCCTTTGGTTAAATTCAATTTCATTTTTGCTTAGTTCTTTGGCAGCCCTTGGAATGGCGCAAAATTACTTCAAAACGCCAGCGAAAAAAGCGGTGACTCTTTATCTATTGATGTGCCCGCCGCTGTACTTTTTAGCGACTCCCCATCCGATCTCCATTTTGTGCAATTTGTTTTTACTTCCCGTTGTTGGTGTCATTCTTTTTCCCCTGGCGTTGTTCACCGTGTTTTTTTCTTGGTTGTTGCCCGTAAGTGAGTTCTTCTTCGAAAAATTCCATAGCTGTCTTGATTATATTTCTGACCATTTGCCTTCGTCGGCGACGACAACCCAAAGTCCTCCATGGCTTTGGGTTTA
>JBFWYS010000343.1:0-4768 GCA_050186175.1 Pseudobdellovibrionaceae bacterium | reverse complement strand
CATGGGCTTTATGGACATTCTTTCTATGGCTTCCATTATGGAAGGTGTCTTTGTGACTTCCCAAGAGATGAAAGAAACTCCTGTTCTCGGAAAAATCTGCGAGATGGGTGGTTGTATTTTTATAGAAAGAAGATCTCGTGAGCAGATTCCGAATGAGATCCGAGTTTTGGGAAATCATCTCAAAGAGAATTTGAATATTATATTATTTCCAGAGGGTACGTCAGGCGATGGCTCACGAATTTTACCGATAAAAAAATCTTTCGTTCTCGCAGGTCAAGGAACAGGCAAAAATATTCTTCCGGTCGTGATTAATTACAAAAAAATCAATGGTAAAATTCCAATGTCTCACCAGTTCCGTGATTATCTCTGCTGGTACGGCGATATGGGATTCGGTTCTACGTTTTGGAAAATGACAGAAATAGAATCGGTGGACGTCGATCTTGTATTCGCAGATCCGATCATCGTAACCGAAGAATCAGATCGTAAAGTAGCGGCGGCCCATGTTCAAAACTTCTTCGAGGATAAATTCGAACCAGTCACCTATCCAGAAGGTGTCCCACAATTCGATTTAGCAGAGTATCTTGCACGGCAAAAAGCGAAAGCTACGGCATTGAAGGTGAGTAAAGCTGAATAGCAGCTTTGATAGATCGGTCCAATTTGAGGTGATGTTAGCTTTAATTGCCGGTCTTCGATCTCCTTCAAGAGCCTCACTCCCCTGTCAGTTTTGTGTTTTACTAAGTAAATAGAATGATGCTTGGCCATAGTCCAAGTTTACTGAATTTTCATGAATTGCCTTCTCCAATCTGAGATGCAAATTTACCCTGGTATGAATACTCAATGAGGTTTTAATGAAATTTTTAATAGTCGGTTTTCTCTTATTTGCGATTTCTTGTGTGCATAAAAAGGATTCTGCGCCGGATTCTCATCGAGAGGTAAAGCTTTCTAAGGAAGTCGCCGCGATTTTTAGGCTTCCAGCAGCCGACGATGGCCCAAGCATTGAGGAACAATGGAAAAAACGGGATCCCAAAAAACCAAACGTTTGCATGATTACCGTGAACTCCAAAGACGAGGGAGAAGTATTTCGTAAAAAAATGGGTTCGGAGTTTAATTTTTTCGAACTGGCAGCTGGTGAGGACAGCAAGTTTATGGAAAAAGCGTGTGATGCTAGAATTACCTGCGACGCTCTTTTAATTTCGGGTCATTTTGGAGGATCTTTTTTTGGATCTACGAAATTTCGTCTAGGGCTCTCCGAGCTCGAACAACTCAGTTGCGAGTCTAGATGCAACGGAATTCTTAAACAACCTAAAGAAGTGTATTTGTTTGGCTGCAATACTCTTGCAAGTAAAAAACTCGACTCGAGAACTCCCGAAGAGTATGCAAATGTCCTGATTGAACATTACGGATTTTCACGTGCACAGGCGGAAGAAGTGGCTGCTTTCCGATATTCTCCAATTGGAAGTGAGAATGCAGACCGAATGCGACGGGTTTTCAGTAATTCGCGCCTTTACGGTTTCTATGCTATTGGTCCCTCTGGGAAGAATGTGAGGGGGATGTTGGAGAAGTACTTGGCAACAATTCCAAACTATAAGAGCTATTTAGGGCGATTCAATCCCCTTGAAGGTCCTTCAAATGAGTCGATTAAAGCTGCGTTAAAAGTCACGGCTTTTACTGAAGCCCGAGGTACTGGGAAGACCGGAGAGAACCCAGTCTGCAGTTTAGGAGATAAGAATAAACCGCTAACGGAAAAATTATCTTGGATTGAAAATGTGATGGAAGATAAAAACCGTCGACTTCAATATATACCAAATATCAATTATTGGTTGGCAGATCTAGAAAGCAAGTTCGGAGAAAATCTTCCAGACACCGAAAGATCTTTTTTAGATCGAATTAGCGTTAATCATACTGCAAAAAATGAGACTCTTAAATATACGGAAAAGAAAATTCCAGGTTTGTTGACAAACCAAATTGAAGTTTTAAATTTGGCAAGAAGGCTTGGATGGATTTTAGACAAGGATTATCATCTACGAGTAAAAAATCTACTCAGTTTGTCGTCCACTACTGTTGATCCTTCTTTGGCCGATATTGTTTGCTCTTCAGGAGTTCGCGCAGATCTGTCAATGTCTGAGTTGCCAAGACCTCCTTGGAATTCTGCAGTGTACAGGCTTATAGAATGTTTGGAAATTCAGTCTCCTGAAGTCCATAGATATGTTATGGAGAACGTATTCACGGATTCTGACAACCATTACTATGCGGCTTTCCTACTTACGAAACTAAATGTTTCGAAAGAACTGACTCATGACTATTATCATCGGTTTTCTCGCGAAAACAGAAAGAACGTTCTCTTGATGGGCATTCTTCCCTTGGCAAAATGGGCAGAAAAGGACAATTTTTTGCTCAACGGATTCGTGCGGCTTTTGGATCACCCAAACTATACTGTATGGAGAGGAGCCGTTGGCCGCCTGGTTTATTTAAAGCCAGAGGGGGATGAGGCTCCTCTCAAACTTTTGGATCTTCTCAACAATTTTCCGAGTGAAAGTAATGAAATCGGAAGGGCTTTGAAGAACCTTGGTTCAAAGAGTTCTGTTTTTAGAGATAGAGCGAGGAACTTACTGAACCATCAAAGTGAACAGGCCCGTCATGAAATTCTTAATGTTCTTGCCTATCTTTATCCTCAAGACCAAGAAACCATAGGTTTTTTGCATCATAACGACCCTAAATGGGTACGGGCTGTTATTATAGGTATTGGGGAATCAGAAATAAATGATGTTGAGATCCATAAGATTTTAGCTGAAATTTTGCAGAAGAATCCGCATGAAGAAATTCGCATGGCTTCTGCATCCGCTTTATTTCGAATGAGTGTGACGGATACATCGGTTATTCATGTGTTGAGCTTGGCACTCAGGGACCGATCCGAAAAGGTAGCTTATTATGCTATGGATACCCTCGTGTACATCAATCGAAAAATGCCGATTAAGGATGCTCGGGTTCTTTCAGCAATGTCTACGTATAGGAAGAGTACTAATTACGCAAATGCATTGGAATAGATAGGTAATTTGGAGTTAAACTGCAACGTGGATTTTACCAGTCCCATTTCATTTGAACTTGTGTTTGGTCTTTTTTGACTTCGCATGTGAGATCGAGGTCGCCTTTGTAGCGGACTCGAACCGAATCAGTATTCATGACTTGTAAACCTAGTTTTCCGTGAGCGACACGGGCATCCGGAGTTGCCAGAGCGATTCGGCCTAAGCTTGCGGGACGTCTTTTGCCTTCTTGGTTTTGAGTATTCTCTTCGACTTTGAAGCTTTCATCTTCTACAAGATCAAGACCCCAATCATGGACATAGTGTTCGAGCTGATCTTCGATATTTTCTTTTACGTCTCTAAGATTATGCTCTGCGATCGACTCTCCGACTGCGCGTAGAGAAGTACCGCGAACGCGATCGGGAAGATATTCTCCGAAGCCTCTGTATTCACGATAGTTGGATGGTTTTTCTGGTGGACGTAATTCAGGTGCTGACTCAAAAGGAGACATGTTTTGCCATAGAGGAAACATGATTCCTAGGACGGCCGCAATAAAAATGAGGTAACGATCTTGTCTTTTCATACGTCTATAACATTAACGGATTTTCTAGACTAGACTTGAGTCCTGGAGAGTGAGAAAATGCATGAATCTCATAATGAGTCGCAGTTTCCAACAAATTGTGGTTTATAGGAGATTAGACTAAGGTCGATAAGGAGATTCTCGTGACGGTAAATTCGAGCAATGAAATAGCGGTTCTGGCAGGGGGTTGCTTCTGGGGCGTTGAAGAGCTCATTCGTAAAATCCCAGGCGTTTTGAATACCGAAGTGGGTTACACAGGGGGATCTAAATCAACTGCGAGCTACAGGCTGGTTTGTGAGGGCGATACCGAGCACGCTGAAGCGATTCAAATTGAGTTCGATCCCAAACAAGTTTCCTATGAAACGATCTTAGATCATTTTTTTAGACTGCATGATCCTACGACTTTGAACCGCCAAGGGAACGATACGGGCTCACAGTATCGGTCTGCGATTTTTTATAATAGCGCCGATCAGAGAATGACCGCTGAAAAGGTGATTGAAAACGTAAATGCCTCTGGAAAGTGGCCGAAGCCCGTGGTGACAGAAGTTGTTCCATTAAAAGAATTTTTCCCTGCAGAAGATTATCATCAGGATTATTTGGTTAAAAATCCTGGAGGTTACACCTGCCATTATTACCGATCCTAGCTCCATCTTATTTGTACAAACAAAAGTGCCCGCCGTACCAAATGGTAGCAGCCGCGCGTTAGCTGCGGCATTGCTACCATTTGGTACGGCGGGCACTTTTCAGCGCAGGCATTTGTTCCCCACTGTACTTTCTCTCTCACTCTCTCAATGGATTCGGGAACAAGAACTTACCTATTGATTGAAGTGTGCCCAGGTGCGGGAAGCTGATTGTTTTGCAAAGCTTTTCGAATCAGCGGAAGAACTTTTTCGGCCTTGATATTAATAACGTTTGAAATGTTTTCTAGATGCCCCTGCACTTCTAAAAGCGAGTGCGCGTAGATTGTGTTTCTGTACTGGTCGTAGACTTTGGGTGGAACGACGATATTAAAAATTCCAAATTCATCTTCTAGAGTTAAAAAGCAGAAGCCTTTTGCTGTTGGTGGTTTTTGGGTCATGCTGAGAAGGCCTGCCACTCTTACTTTTCCTTTATGGCAGATTTTATTTAGATTTTTAGATTTGCAATAAAGAACGAATTTGTTTTGTAA
>JBFWYS010000342.1:0-4769 GCA_050186175.1 Pseudobdellovibrionaceae bacterium | reverse complement strand
TCCTCGTATATCCCAGGATTGAACCAGGGATGAATCCCGAATGGTCCAAGAACTCCGCAAGAATACGGATACAGTGGTAAGTTGTCAGACGAGCCGCCCACCACAGAGTAATCGCCAATAACGGCAATTTAAGACTGAAGAACAACAGCGTTATTGTGACCACCGCCCACCAAAGTCCTATATGGAAAAGATTTTGTCGATTGAGAGTCAGGATTGATCCAATGGCAGAGTCTTCCCATGCGTGACGATTAAACAAGATTTTAAAATATGTTTTCACCGCTTGTCCTCGCGGGGGATTCAAGTCATCAAAACCGTAAAGCCTGTGATTTTCAAAGTCGGGATCGGCGACAGGTTGACCGAGGAACCGATGATGGTCCATGTGTGATGACCGATAGTTTGCAACGGAGTCCCCCATTGGCCAAGCTGCAAAAATGTTTGCTAGGATGTCATTTAGTTTGCGGCTTTTTGCTAAATTTCCATGAGACGCATCATGGACTAGATTTGAAAGTGCCCGTTGGCGCGAGCCAACGAGAATCAAAGCAAGAGGCATCCATGCACTCGACAAAGTTATCAAATATACGCCAACGCTTATCAGCGCCCAGTCGAGCAAGATTGACCCAAGCGAGATAATTGCACTTCTTTTCTTAAGAAATGCAAGCGCGTGAGCGGCGTCACTGTGAAGTTCACGCCGAAAACGAACTACATCCGACGCAACTTGGTTTTTCGGGTCAATGTTTCTTAAGCGACTCATTGCTTTCCCCCCTTATTCAAGCTTCTTCGAGACTTCGACGAACTGTCCCTCTTGCAAAAGTTTGTTCGCATTGTCATTACAGAGCGATTCTTGAATTTCTTGAAGCCGCTTGATAGCCTCCCGCAAAAGGGGGGAATACTCGGCCTTCTTTTCCGGTTTTTCATCGGAAAATCGCGCCATAAGATCGGCAACCTGAATCGCGGAGGCCAGATCATGCCTGAGCTTGCGCAAATTCAGTTTGTTATGCTCAAAATAATTCCGACCATTTGTATTCATAAATCCCCCTCAAAGCGGACTCCTGCCGCTTTCATTTTGACACTCACGCCAGCTTTGGAAATACGCAGGGCTTTTGATGCCGCTGACAGCGAGGGATACTTTTTTGCGGCCTCAAGAAGAATTTTCTTTTCAAAAATGGCTTTTGCTTCCTTTAAGCCAGGAAAACCGTCCGACAAAAAGTTACTTTCAAAAGATGAAAGATGATTAAGGTCGAGCGGTACGCTGCCGCCGCGTTTCGCCACCGCCAGAACATCAATGCCAAGAATTTTTCGCCAGTCTTTGAAATTCGGTCGCTTATTGCGATCCACCGGCACATAAGCGATCAATCTCGTCACATCGTTTTCAATTCCACGGATATTACCAGGAATATTGTCTCGCGTAAGGTAAGCCATTAAATCCGGCGGAAAATCCTCTATTGAAATTCGCTTTGACGGGTACTCATCAAGAACATTGTGGACAAAGCCTTCAATGATACAAGGCAAGTCGGTTTTTCTTTCTTCAAGCGGTGGAACCGACTCTTCAAATGCCGAAATCCTTCGATAAAGGTCTTCTCTGAAGAGACCGTCCGCGACCATTTGTTTCAAATTTCTATTCGTTGCAAATATAAAACGGGCGTTCGTTTTGATAGCGACCTTGCCGCCAACGCGCATGAATTCTCGTTCTTCAACGACCTTCAAAATCTTTTTCTGCGTCTCAAGGGAAGTGTCCCCGATTTCATCTAGGAAAATATCGCCATCAGCGGCCAAATCAAGAAGGCCAGGTTTTGTTTTGCGAGAGGCGTCCGTAAAGGCCCCGGGTTCAGTGCCGAACAATATGGATAGAACAAGCTGCTCTGGAATGCCGCCGATGTTCTCTTGCACAAACGGGCGGTCCTTTTGGTTTAAATGTTTAGCTCTCAGTTGATTCAACCGTCTTGCGGCGGCTCCCTTTCCAAGGCCAGTGTCACCAAGCAAAAGAACGGGGCGCGTGCCTTCGGCCATAGCGAGCAATTTTTCTTCAAACCTTTGCATAGCAGGAGAAGAACAAACGAAATTCGCATAGAGACCCGCCGCCTTCGTGTTTTCAACACGCGCTCTCTTGAGTTCGTCGAGCGATTCTTTCAGCGCCGCTTTCACTACGGTTTCACGGTACTCAACCACGTCCGCATTGGCGCTTTTCATCAAATAATCTGTGGCTCCGAGCTTAATGGCTCGGGCAATTTCTCGATACGAAAGGTCCGCCGTGTGCATCAGAATTTTAGCGAACGGTTGAACGGCCAGAAGGTCTTTTATATGGTCGATGCCGTTGATGGGTGAACGATCTGGTTTTTCACCTAAATCTTTATCGAGTAAAACTATTTGATAAGAAGTCTCCGCGAGTTTTTCCACCGCTTCGGGTATTGATCCAACACAATCGACTTTCAACACCGACCTGCGATCAACGTCGTCACTGATAATTTTGGCAAAGAGTTCGTCGCACATGATCCGTGCGCTTTCGCGGCTTATCCGGTCGTCATCGACGACCAGAATACAAATTTGTTTGTCGCGGAATTGATCCGGCGATGAGGTGGCTACAGACATTATCTAACGAACCCCCAAATAAAAGTTGTTACTCAATAGTTCCCTATCGAGTGGCCGAACCATACACTCAATGTCCTCAAGAAATAAATATAGAAAATTTACAAAATAAATGTTGTTGTTTAGAAAACTAGACGAATGATGTTCAGAATTTAAAATTGTAAACGCTATCTGATTCCGACGAGCTGACATCATAAATCCGAATATCGGATGTAATTTCAGTCATGTAGAGCGCAAACTGGTTTGAAATATTATCGTGGCACACTTCGTGCCCTATGGCTTTATGAAACAAGCCGAAAGGGGTGTGAAGTGAAACTGAGACTAATGTTACAAAATGAATACAAACAAAAATCTGCAATCGAGCATTTCAAAAAATGTCCGGCCTGCGGGGAAAAGAATTTGATCGAGTGCAATCCAGAGGTGATCTGTTCTCGTTGTGATTGGACAAGTTGCGCGTGGAGCGTTTCACGAGGTGCGATGGACAATCTTTTCTCCGCCGCTCTTGAAGACGCGAAGATTCAAAGAAAAATTGAACTTAAACGAGCCCGAGACGCCGAAGCCGTGGGGGCATCTTCGCCGTGTCCGCTGCCTCCGCAAGATTTGCTTGGCGATGCCTCGTAAGAGAAAAGCCGAAATTTCTAAAAAAACTCTAACTTTCAGGAGGAGCGCATGGGCGCGATGAAATCAAAAGTTCTCGTAAACGTAAAAAAGGCCGCACCACCTCGACTCGTCGAGAGCGAAAACGTTAAGCATAGAGCGCAACGGCGAACATGGCGGCAAACTCTCCGTTTCCTTATGTCTTGTCTCAAGTCACGACGAAGTGACTTGAGTTTGGAGTCTTGGCGGCGACTTGAGTACCGAAACGAACGGCAACCTGTCGAAAGTGTCCAGATTAGAAACGGACACCGACTTTTATAACAATTTTTCTCGGAGGAAAAAATGGAACTGGTAACAAAACATGAAAATCAATTCACTCCTGCTGATCACATCATAGTACGAACCGCCGTCAAACGACTTCCCGGTCTCTTGTTGCAAATCATGGCGCTCCGGTTTTGGCAGAACCGCTCGATTGTGGAAGTCGCAGAAGAAATCGGAATTTCGGTCAAGAATGTTGAAGATGGAATTACCCAGGCCCTTCGCATCTTGCGTGAAGAATGCCTGAGATGTCCGGCATTTTCACGCTCTCTTTACAATGAAATTCAAGATCAAAAACTTAAATCAGCAGCTTAAAAAACAAAGGAGATTACGAATGGATAGAAATGCTAATAGTGCCGCCAAGTTTGAGACACCTGCAAAAACAAAAATTTATCGCTTTGACGTTTTTCGCGGAACTCTTCGTGAAGATGGCAAAATCGAAAAGGCATCGTCCGTAGGACATGCAACGCTCTACGAGGGGTCAGCGACTTATACAATTTATCTAAAAATGTTCCTGAAAGATCAATTTTTCTTGCTGCCTGAACGCGAGATCGGAAAACCGTATGACTTCGTGATTCTCACTCGTGAGCCATCGAGTTTACCTGGGAAACGATTTTTTTGGAATCGCATCGGAACTGCAAAATGTCTGAGCGATCAAAACGCCGGAATCATGGAACTTGATTTTGATTTGTTCCAATGTGTCGGCCTGTATTTGAACTTTCACGAATCCACCGTGAAAGAGCAAGAGTTTCCCGCCGCATAGTTTTCTAAATCAAAAGTCTTAATCACACCGCTGACCTCTGCCTGACCTCTTGAAGAAATAAAAAATTCGGAGGCCAAAAGATGTCCGTTTTTAAAAATCGAAAAAATCTTTCTGTCGGTTTCACTCTGCTTTTTATTACTGCTCTTTCATTGACTCTATCCGATCCCGCCTATGCCGATCTTGAAGGTTCAATTCGCAACATTAAATCGCAGTTATCCGGCGTCGTATTGCCACTTTTATCGGTGATAGGGCTTTTATTCGCATCGTTCAGTTACATGACGGGCAACCCCAATTCACGTCAGCACGTTCTTTATGCGTTGATCGGCGCGGGGCTAGGTTTCGGGGCTCAAAGCATTATCGACTTCATTAGCTCGATGGTTCACTAAGGAGGTGTTAAAGTGCTTTTGACATCGAAGGTGCCGCGCTCACTGGAAAAAAAGACGCGCCTTTTTGGATTCGAGCTGGCCGACTTACTGCTCATTTTTATTTATCTGGCCGGAAGCAATCT
>JBFWYS010000341.1:0-4791 GCA_050186175.1 Pseudobdellovibrionaceae bacterium | reverse complement strand
AGTCGATGACAACCATATAATTTTTGTTTTTGATTTTGCTTTGATTCAGCTCAAAAAATTGCACAGCTCGTTTGAGCGGGCGATCCGGAACCAGATTTTGTGGATCAAGATGATCGTATTTTTTCCAATTGAAACCCGCTTTTGGATTTGCAAAGGCACTGCTTCCGAAGAACAAAACCAAACCTAGTAGCAATTTGGCAAACATTGATTTCCTCCGTGATCTGAATTGCCGAAGACTGTCTGTATTCGGCTTCTAGAACCGGAGAGGGCTTGTTTGAGTTTTTTTGAGCCGAACTCCGATTTGTAAATTTCGTTAAGATTTTTTGTACTTTTCTAAATACTATTTTCTCAATTCACTTTCAGGAAGAGGTTGCATGTGAATTCTAGACAAAATGGGGTGTAAAAACCTAAAAAAACACATTTGAAGTGGTCTAAATGAGTTTAAAAAAGACAAATCCAAGTTCACAGATTTAGAAAGTGAATCATAAAATTGAGCCGTGAAACATAAGGCCTGAGCGGAGTTTAAGGGACTGTCTTTTCTCCGAAGATCAATGACTGAAGATTTTTGCCATAAAGGGGCTCTGAGAGACGATAGATACGGGCGCTTAAGAAAAAATGCAGGAGAGACAGCCCGAAATGAGTTCCCATAAGAAAACTGAGTTGCGCCGCGTGACTCATTCCGAATACGGGAACGCGGATATCGTAGACAACGTGAGAACAGCGAAGTCCAGAGAGTTTGCATCCAAGGAGCCAGTAGGTCCCGCCAACAAACAAGAACAAAGTTAAAAATAAAAAGAATCCAGAAAATTTTTGACCGGAAAAACCGGTCTTTTTGTTTTCGAAATAATGACTCGACGCCACTTTTGAACTTAGAGAAATATCGGAGATCCAGTGATTCATATCGAGAATAAAGAAAAAATACATTGGACTGATTGCTAAACCTAAAATCGGAATGAGGCCGATATTCAGGATATAGGAAACGCGTGGCCAAGAAAAAGCTTCTGTTTTCCGAAATTCTCGAAGGAGAATTGCTGTCAGTCCAATGAGGGTCGGAACGAGAATCCAAGAGGCGGAGATAGAAATTGTCTTTGGAAAAAAATCAAGTTCCGCAAAAGGTCGGACCGATCGTCCTTTCATCCGCAAGAGTAGGGAGGCTGGTACACAAAAACAAAGCATAAAGCGACAAAACCATTTATCGTAGAGGATGTCGACTTTCGACGTCATTCCCGCTCGAATCCGATAAAGCGACAAAATTCCAAAAAATTGCCCGCAAACGTGCCAGGTATTCCAAAAAAAATAAATGATGCCGAGCCAGATAAACACATCTACGCCGACGGAGTTCCATTTTGGCAAAGTTCCATAGAGCTGGAGCATGCCCACGAAGAAAAGTAAAAATGTTGATACAAGGATCGAGGCTGTTCCTAGTATCAAATTCTTCTTTTGGGCCAACGGTTTTTGCCCTGAAGGCCCAAGCCAATAAGTGAGTAGAAGGGGACTTAGTAAATGGGTCACGCCGAGAATGAGTGCCAGGCCCAGCCAATTTGCGTTGAGAGTTCCGGTATTCCATGCAAAGTAGGCTAGAGGAAAGAGCCAAAATGTATGAGTCAAAAAAAGCAAATCCCAAGTGGGTGAAACAATCCACAAAGATCTTTTTGGCAAGGCCCTCATTCTTTAGTAGAACAATCTACAGATTCGTAGGAGACTAACATCGTTCGGCTCTCCGTACTGAGAGCTCCATTTTCGTCTTCTTCGCAGATGATGTCCTCAACGATACAATTGTTTACGGGTTTACTCTCTATGCCATCTGAAATCGTGCATTCACCAAAGAATCTGCGTTGTTTTTTTGGATCGCAGGCGGCCTCTTCATTGCGGATTGCACTGCATTTAGCAAAGCTAGGTTTTCTTTTCTGGTCGTGAACGCAGGAAAGAGCTCCTAAAGTTAGAAGTGCAATTGCAATTTTTAAAATCATACCTTCTCCTTAGAAACTCGAATCGCTTTACGGCAAAAACTTGACGGCGTAGATAGGTGCAAATTGATGTTTCAGTTGTTTCCAACTTTCACCTTCATTTTTTGAAAAGTACACGTGCCCAGTTGAAGATCCAAAAATGAGATTCTTGTTGTTCTTCGAAAGTGCGTGACGAAGGACGATGTCATAACAATGTTTTTGCGGAAGGCCTTTTGAAATCACTTTCCAGGATTTTCCGCCATTCGTTGTTTTTTGAACAATCAGCTTCTTTTGAACCGGAACACGCGTTTCATCTGACAGTGCGGGAATTGTATAAGCGATATCTGCATTTTTTTCGTCGATGGCAACAGCCCACCCGAACGCAGATTTAACTCCCTTGGCTTTATTCAATTCTTTCCAGTCTTGCCCCCCATTTTCGGATTTATAAATGCCGCAGTGATTTTGTTGCCACAAAACATTTGGATTCGAAGGTGCACGTTCAACTAAATGTGGATCTTGAGTGACCTCTTCGTCTGGATTCGGCATAAAATAAGCCTTCATCCCTTTGGTGATGTATTTCCAAGTTTTTCCGCGGTCTTTGGTCTCAAGTACTCCGCCCACAGAAATTCCGACGATCATGTTATTGTCGTCTTCAGGATTTATCAAAATGCTATGAGCGCAGGCCCCTTCCGTTCCGCCGCTGACCCAGCGGTCTCTGGTGTCGATGTTGTAAAAACCGGGAAGTAGAGTCCAAGACTTTCCGTCATCATCACTGTAAAAGAGCGCAGCCGGATCCGTTCCTACATAAATTCGACCTTTTGAATCCCGAGTGACGGCCCAAATTTCTCTGAGTTTGTCTTTGCCGCTTTCTGGAAAAGTTGGAGTCGCAACTTCTTCAAAAGTTTTTCCTTTGTTTTTTGAAACGTGGAGTTTAGGACCCCAATGACCGTGATTGAGGCCGGCCCATACCCATCCAGCTTTTTTAGAATCTGCGACTACATAGGTGACCTTCACTCCATCGAAGTGAGCTTTTTCTACATCCCAACCAGATGCTACGGGTTTCATGACGATTAGACCTTTGCGAGTTGCTAAAAAAGCTTTCATTTATCCTCCTGACAAAGCTTGCATAATATGAACTGTTGATCCGTTTTTTAAAGCGGTTTTGGTTTCTGTTTTTGGGAGAAGTTTTCCGTCGATAAAAATGTTCACGTGTTTGCGCACGCTTTTATCGTCTTCGAGAATATAAGTGGAAAACTGTTTTTGGACTAGGTCCATTTTAGAAAGAAGATCTAAAACACTGTTTGCATCCATTTCGAATTGTGCTTGGGGATAATATTTTTGCAAATTCGCAGTGAGCTGAACTTTGACCATGACGACCTCTTTTTGATAACGGTACAATCATCTCTATTTAGACGACAAGCAATTACGGATTGGGTTAAAAATATGAGTTTGAAGGCTGAAGAAATTAAAAGATACGCACGCCAGATTCGAATGCCCGAAGTGGGCGAGCAGGGGCAGTTGAAGCTGAAGAACTCCGCTGTCCTGGTCATTGGTCTAGGGGGATTGGGATCTCCCGCCGCTTTATATTTAGCTGCAGCAGGTGTGGGCAGACTCGGACTCATTGATTATGACGTAGTCGATGTCAGCAATATGCACAGACAGGTTTTATATTCTACAGATCAAATTCAAAAATCAAAAGCTGAGGGCGCAAAAGAAAGGTTAAGTGCGCTCAATCCAGAAATTAAACTCGAAGTTTACAACGAAAAGCTCTCAATCGAAAATGCACTCACGCTTTTTGTAAAGTACGATTTGATTTTGGATGGTGCAGATAATTTTGCCACTCGCTACTTGTCGAATGATGCCGCTTTCTTTGCAAAGAAAACTCTGATCTCCGCTTCGATCCTCGGATTTGAGGGGCAGCTCTCCGTGTTTTCGCAAAAAGGATTTTGTTATCGTTGTTTGTATCCGGAGCCACCGCCATCGGGAAGTGTTCCCTCATGTGCCGAAGCCGGTGTACTGGGTGTCTTACCAGGGTTATTCGGAGTCTTGCAGGCAACTGAGGCTTTAAAAATTATTTTGTCCTTAGGGGAGACGCTGGAATCAAAAATTCTTTCGGCAAATACATTGACGATGGATTTTATGAAACTAGAGGCTTTTAAAAATCCAGAGTGTCCATTATGTGGTGCGAATCCAAAGATCAAGTCGCTTCGCGAGGAGCATTTTGTTTGTAGTACAGATGTTCGGATCAGGGAGCTTACACCAGAGGATTTTATATCTTGGCAAAAGCAAAAAACTTTTCAGCTTTTAGATGTAAGGGAGGCGGAGGAGTTCAGCGAAGGAAAGCTGAGTTACACGCATCATATTCCTCTGAAGGAATTGGAGAATAAGTATCAAGCCCTCTCGCAAGAAACTCCAATCGTTGTTTATTGCAGAGCCGGTGGGCGAAGTCAAAAAGCCTGCGAGTTTCTCCAAACGAAAGGTTTTCAAGTTTGGAATCTTGAAGGCGGAATTCAGAAGAATTCGAAGTAAACTTGTTGAAACTGATCTACTTGATTGTGCAAATTCAGTTATGTAAGCCATCGAAGATTTTTTCCTTTAGTGTTGTTAAAATAGCAGTACATATTTAGATGAAACTGCAGATGTTGTGGTTTTTTTGTTGTGCACCAGGATCTCCGGGTGAGCCGTCGAATATCGGCGCGAAGTTTTGCGCTTCTTTGATTGACCGGAAACAAGGGATCAAACTTCTTTTTCCTAAATAGCTCATGCATCCGCTCCTGGTGTCGTTTCTTATCGGCTTGGTTATGGATTTTATGCTCGACCTCGGGGAAGTATTTCTTAATCATCG
>JBFWYS010000340.1:0-4795 GCA_050186175.1 Pseudobdellovibrionaceae bacterium | reverse complement strand
TCTGCAATTCGGAGCCATCCGTTCATCGAGATATCGGATTTGATATCATACTCTTTGACGGTTATTTGAATCTCACGCACATTGGCTTGAAAGAACTTCATAAGGTAGGTTGATTGTCTTTCCGATTGAGTGTTTAGTTCAATATTAGTGAGAGACGGAAAGATAGTTTGAAGAATCTATTTTTGAACTTCGACAAAACCGCGGTAAGCTTTTAAGAAACTTTCCTTCAGCATCTCGATATTGCCACCGTTACGACCGCTTGCAGCCGTCGCCGGACGATCAGCCATTTCAAGAATTACAACCTGTTTTCCGTTTTGAGCTTCGCTAACTAAATTGATCGCTGCCGAGGAGCCGACAAGACCCGCTCCAATAATTACATAGTCAGCGGTTTTTGGAAGCTCTTTTGTAGACTTGTAATTGTCTAAAACGCTCGGATCTTTCTGCCAATAAGAAGTTCGCTCCGTTGGCACGTTAGGTTCAATCCGCATGGTGCCGCCTATATGCGCGACGAGATTTTGAAATTCTATAGCGGCTTCTTGGGTGAAGCGGGCTCTTAAAACATCTTCAAATTCGTAGAGAGCTCTTTGTAAGCTCTCAGTTACCTTACCATTCTTATCCGTAAATTTAAGAGCCTCAGACCGAATGCTTTTAATATCTTCTGCTGTCACGGCCTCTTTTTGTGCAAGGTCACGAATGATATTGATTGATACTCTTATCTGCCCGAAGGCCGAAGTAGTAAACAGAACCAAAAATGTGGACATGAAAAATCGTTTCATCTTACATGGCCTGCCTTAATGATTTGACCGATTGAGGTTCGCGATTCATTTTCTTGCCTGTCAATTTTTCGATGATTTCATAAGCCGCTTTTGTTCCTGCATGCATTGCTGACTCAAGCTCAGGAGAACCTATTGTATTGTTAGCAAAGAATATTCTTCCGAGTGGTCGAGCCAGATCCGGCATTATTTTGCCAAAACCTGGAAACACTTTATGAATCGAATTCGGGTAAGGATTGGCTTCTGCCAATTCAACTTCGATGTCTTCGCCAAAATGTTTTTTCATATGTTTGATCGCGAGATCAGTCAGCCTTAATGTATTTTCCTTAGTAAAACGATTTGGCTGACTATCAGTGAAAGGCATGTAGATCGAGATTACGCCTTTGTCGTCGGGGCGACCTGCTTGCCAGCGACCATTGATATAGTCAGTTGGAGCTACTAGATTTCCATTTTCATCAACCCATATATCATATGCCTCTGGAAGACGCTCGCCTTTGACCCGTACTACCACAACCAGGTAATCACTCATGTCCATTCTTGCGATAGCCGCCGCTTTTTTCGGATCTTTTTTCGCGATTTCAGGAATGATCTTGTTAGCTTTGTCGACACTCGCTCCATAGACGGCATATTTGGATTCGACTTCGATATATTGGCCGTCTTTTAGGTAGGTAGTAATGACCGATTCATCACCTTTATTCTCAACCTTTACAACCGGTGCAGAACTTACGATCTCGACTCGTCCTGATTTTATGTACGGTTGAAGCGTTTTCATCATGTAGGCCATGACCGTTCCTGTTCCCATTTGTCCGGTGTATCTCATACCCATTTCTGATTCGTAAAAATCTAGAAATTGTCGAGCTGAAATTTGATGAGTTTCACCACCGAGGGCAGAACGTCCGTAAAGATTTAGAAATTTGATAACTTCAATCATTGGATCTTTTTTATCAACCAAAGCATCGTGTTCCAATTTTTTTAATATTTCCGTGTATTCATCTCTATATTTTTTGCTGATATGTTTTTTGTCTTTGGTCCATTCTTTCATTAGAGTCGGCATTGAGCGCATCAAGGTCGCCATATCTATATCATCAAGTTTTTTTCCGAGAGCTTCTCCTAAGTCGGATCCTCCCATTTTAATGAGACGTTCTTGCGCAAATTTATAGAGTAAAAATGAAACCGGTAATTCTTTGAGAGAATGTTCATGAAAAGGCTCTTTATAGATCTTACCCCTCCATTTATACGCATCAATGTCTCCTTTGATGCTAAACAATTGTTTGTAGTTTCCAAGTCCGATGGTTTGAAAATCTTTATACTCCCATTTGTTACCTGGCCCTGCGGAATAGGCAGCAGCCGAACCTGCTTCAACTCCATTCACATTTGAACCATTGGCCAATCCCCCGACTTTTTCTGAAGGATTTCGCTCAAGCATTCTAACTTTTAATCCGGCTCTGGCAGCGCGAATTGCGGCCATCATTGCGGCTGGCCCTGTTGCCACGATAGTCACATCAAACTTCTCAATTTCTCTTACAGTTTTTGCTCCTGGTGAAAGATCAGGGGCCAACGTTTCATGGCCTGTTCCTCTAATTTTGACAGATAATCCGTCAGGGGAAACAAGGACATAGTTAGGATCTACATTATGTCTTTCTTGAAGAATTTTGATTTGAGCGGCCGTGAGTTTAGGTAGCATCACCTCTCTACAGGCAATTCGACCTAAACCAGATTGCGAGTACATTAATAGGACAAGTGATCCCGCTACAAAACGAAAATGGCTCAATTTCATCGTCGTGCTCCTTACAAGGCTCACACCTGTCAATTGTGTAAACACCTTGAACTGTTAAAAACGCATATGCAGCGGCCTTGCGGCCGCATGTTTTTGCTAAAAAATGATAGAACAAGATGCATACCGAGCATTTCTCAGAATGAGACAATTAGATGTAGATGCCGATAAAATTGAATAGAACTAACTTAGAGTTCGAATAAACTTAGAAGCTTCCTGAGCCGAAGCTAAGCACGATTCAAATGCGGGGTTCGCAAGGTTATCTTGATTTGCAAATGCAATTCGACCCATTGGCGAGCCCACTTTTCTCATAGATTCTTCAGTTAAAAATCCAGGGGCCGCGAGTGGAAGAGCATGTCCCCATCGTGTGAGACGAACACCTGCGATCGAATTTCCTTCGAGGCCAATTTCAGGAAGCATTTTTTTTAGCTCAGGAATTATTTGAGCCGTTAACATCTCATGAGCTCTTGGATTTAAAAGAGGGCCGCGAGCATTGTCGTAAGGAAGTGGTTTGTAAACCGTGAGAATACTTTAATCGCCTTTGAACTCGTTGACCCAGCCAGTGTGAACAGCATCAACAAAAGGTCGCTTTATGTCTGGTGCTTCGCCGTTCATAAAAAGGACGTCAAATTTTTCGAGGTTTTGTTTTTTAGTGAGAAGAACATTAGCAACAACATAAGCGCGATACTTAATTTGCGACCATGCATCTTTCTTTTCTGTATCCAAATCTGGAAGAAGAGCTTTAGCCACAAATTTTGGTGCAGCCATGATCGCAGCTTTTGCTCGAATTAACTCGAGTGCACCAGATGAGTTTTCAAAAATGATCTCAACATGGTCTTCAACATTTTTAACTTCTAAAACAGCAGACCGTGTTCGAATGGAGTCAGTTCCATTGATCTTAGTAAGATGTTTGCAAAGCGCTTCGATGATTGTCGCATTTCCACCTTCGAAAATCCCGATTCCGCCAGTTTCAGCTGCAACGAAATTTAAAAACTGAGCTGCTGAAAGTTCGTTGAGAGCTCCGCCGAATGAAGTCCATGCGTAAAGTTGGAAGTACTCCATCAGGTGCAGGTGAAGATCACCCAATTGTTCTTGGAGCCACTGCTCAGCGGTCATTGCATCCATGGCCTCTAGCTGAGGACGAGTGAGGCCCCCATTTGGATCAAAAGGAATATTTGGATAAGATTCTTTATAAACTTTTTCTAAAAGTTTAAAAGCCTCTTCAAATTTTTCTGCGTGCTCAGGATCTGTTTGGCCTTCCCAAAACTTTTTAAAACCTTGGCCACGCATATGAACGTAATAAGCCTCTGACTCATCCGTCTTCAGCTGATCACGAATTCCAATATCAGTTAAAAGTGCATCAACATCGCCACCTGCTGCTGGAAAACCAATGTAAGCAGCACCAATAGAATAAGTATTATTGCCGAACTTTTCCCCTTTTGAGTTTCCACCAAAACGGTCAGCCTGATCGAGAACCAGAGGTTTCAAATCTTTTGTGTAGTAAGCGGATAAAAGACCGGCCATACCGCCACCAATAATAACCAGGTTTTCCTCACGAGCTTGAGTCGGGCGGCCGCCTTTAGAGGCGATGTAAGCCTCAATATCCCAGAACTTTTTATGAGCATTCCCTGGGTTATCTCCAGAAAAATTAGGAGAATCAAAATTACCACGAATAATTTCGAATGGGGAAGAGTCTTGAGAGGGATTTAAAAGGAAAGCCTCAACCGTTTCCCATTTTGTACTCACCAGATAGGTAGCGCCCGCAAGACCACAAACACGAACAAAATTTCTTCGAGTCAATTGTTGCACGAGATTTCCTCCAGCTGCGAATTCCCCATGATTTGTTTTTTATCCTTTTTGGGGGCGGTGTCTAGATTTTTTTGTGTTCGATGACGCTAGAATATAAATTTTCTTAGAAGTGGTTCTCGCAAAGATACTTCAAGCACAGCAGCTCTCTGCAAGCTTCGAAAGTGTGGCCATCCTGAGCGGCCTTTCTGACGCCCGTCCTGGGCGTCAGACCAAATACACTCTGCTGCGAAACATCTTCTACGAATTTGGATGTTATGTATTGGGGAATTTTTGGTCTGCCCGCCACGATGGCGGGCAGAAGAGCCGCTCAGGATGGCCACACTTTCGAAGCTTGCAGAGAGCTGCTGTGCTCGAAACAAAACCACGCACACCCAAAAACCAAAAGCCCTCTTTCTCAAGAGGGCTTAATTAAATACCAAATAATAATTAAACTTTATAG
>JBFWYS010000339.1:0-4803 GCA_050186175.1 Pseudobdellovibrionaceae bacterium | reverse complement strand
AACTGCCTACAAATGGACCCAAAAGTGACGGTCCACCACATGCCGCGTCTATCTCGGCCGATTTTCGTTGTTTATCAGGCCTATGGCCTTCAAGAAATTTTAAGACAAACCCTTTACAGCGCACTTTCTCTTCTTTACGAACTTCGTTCGATTCATGCACTCGACAAAGAAAAAATCAAAATCGTTATTTACACTGATAACAAAGATTTTTTTCTAAGCTTCTTCGGTCAGCAGCCACAAATCATTTATGAACTTCTGAATCCAGAAAAAATAAAAAAATGGCGCGGTGAAATCGACTTCGTTCATCGTGTAAAAATTGAAACTTTACGAGACCTAAGGTCAAAAAATAGGGGCAATCTTTTTTACCTTGATGGGGATACTTATTTTACCAAATCCCCTGTTGAGATTTTTTCAGTCATAGAAGCCTCTGAAACTCTTTCTATTATGCACGAACTCGAGGGCCAAATCTCGAAAGACTATAATCTCGTTGCAAAAAAGGTTCGTAAGTTTTTAGAAAGCCCTGAGTACCCCGAAAAAGAAATTGGCTATCGAATCCCAAGCCAAACGCAAATGTGGAACGCCGGCGTCCTTGGAATCGCCGAAAAAAATCTCGAATGGCTGGACGAGGTTTTAAATCTCACTGATAAGATGCATGCTCGTTATCAAAAACACGTAATTGAGCAATTGGCCTTCTCCTATATTTTGCAAACAAAGGGACAGGTTTTTCCGGCTCCAGAAATTGGTCACTATTGGCGTAACAAAGACGCCTTTAACGTTTTTATCCAAAGCTTTTTTAGCAACTCCCCAAACTTCTCTTCGGCATTGCTAAATTATCCCACGGCTGAGCCGCCTCCTCTCTTTCCACCAAAGCTTTCCCCAGTGCGTAAATTGTTAAAAAAATGGGGCTTTTAGAAAATTTTTGCTTCGCATTAAATGTTGGTTTTATTTTGCCAATAAGTAAGTCTCGACCCTATAAACGAGTTTTCTTTGGAAAAGCATGCTCGAGGAGAAAGTTAAGATGAAAAGAGTTCTGATTGCAGGTGGTGCCGGCTTTATTGGAAGTCACTTGGCAGACCTTCATCTTTCAAAAGGCGATCATGTTACTGTCGTCGACAACTTGATCACCGGACAATTCAAAAATATCGAAGCTCTTTTGCCAAAAGGTTTACAGTTCATTAATGCAGACATCACGGAGCCGCTTTCTTTGCGCGGCCCCTTTGATCAAATTTATAACTTAGCTTCCCCCGCTTCTCCGGTTGATTTTAAAACAATGCCTCTTTTTATTTTGCGAACAGCTTCTGTGGGCCACGAAAATCTTCTGAAAATGGCTGTTGCGAACAAAGCCCGAATTTTAATGGGCAGCACCAGCGAAGTTTACGGAGATGCTCTCGAGCACCCACAAAGAGAAACTTATTTCGGTAATGTTAATCCAAACGGTGAGCGCTCTTGCTACGATGAAGGAAAAAGATACACCGAGGCGCTCAGCATGGCTTATATCCATGAAAAGCGAGCCAATGCATGTATCGCCCGAATTTTTAATACTTACGGTCCGCGTATGCGTCTCAATGATGGTCGAGTGATTCCAAATTTTATGACTCAAGCCGCGAAAGGCGAGAGTCTTTCTATTTACGGACAGGGCATCCAAACAAGAAGTCTGTGTTATGTTTCTGACCTGGTTGCGGGTCTCTATGCACTCATGCAAAGCGATGAAATTGGCCCCATCAACATTGGCAATCCACACGAAATGACAATTTTAGAACTCGCAAATGAAGTGAACAAAGTGACGCAGAATCGAACCCCACATCGTTATCTTCCGCTTCCTCCTGATGATCCAAAACAAAGACGCCCAGATATAACAAAAGCAAAAACACTCTTGGACTGGCAACCAATGGTTTCATTGGAAGTCGGACTGAAACTAACCTATGAAGCCTTCCGTGAAGAGCTCAAAGAAAAAGGTTCAGTTTCAGCGCGCGCATTTGAACAGTCAGTGCCTTAAAATCGCTTCCAGTTTCTAGTCAACTCGCATTTTATCTCTACTGCTCTATCCAGAGAAAAATCATTGCTTGCGAACCGTCGATCGGCAAGAATATGACAAAACTGGTTCACAAATCTCCCTTTGTAATTCTATCGTGATTACATAGTGACTCGATTTTCGCTCAAATGAGGTGCAAACATGACATTGCTGCTAAAACAAATTTTCGCGTTCATCAAACTCTTGAACTCCGATACCGGAACGGTTTCTTTGGCCGCAGGAATGAGTTTAGGAATGATCTTGGGATTTGCTCCCGTTCTTTCTCTTCAAACACTTCTCGTATTCTTGATTATTTTCCTTTTTCGCGTACAAATTGGCGCCGCATTTTTAGCAGCTTTCTTTTTTAAGTTTGTTGCTTTCCTTCTCGACCCTGTGTTCAATAAAGCAGGACAAGCCATTCTTGAAACAGAAGGACTCAAACCTCTCTTTACAACGATGTACAACATGCCGGTTGTTCCCCTCACGAGGTTTAATAATTCAATTGTGATGGGGGCAGGAATCGTTTCAGTTCTTCTCACACCATTTGCTTTTATTTTGTTCAGTTATTTAATTACGAAATACAGAGTTACAATTTTAGCTCGTTTCCAGAACACTAAGTTTTGGAAACTGGTTAAGGCGACCTCCCTTTATCAATGGTACGTAAAGTACGATAATTTGTACGGATAGAGTTTCTCGCTCTATTTCAACCACCCTCGACAAATATAATAAAAACGGCGAAGCCGAATATTTCTGGAGAAAAAATGGCAGATTCAAAAGATACAGCTGAGACAACACCCGTAAAAAAGAATAAATCAAAAGGACCTATCCGTTTCGAAGCAATTCTTCCAACCGTCTTTATCGTAGCTGGTATTTGGGCCTATTTCTTTTTTTTCTTCGATCTTCACTTAAAAAAAGGCATCGAGTGGGGTGGTTACCAAGCCCTGGGTGCCGAAGTTAATGTAAAATCTCTCAAGACAAGTTTCTGGAAAGCTTCGATGCAAATTCAGGGGGTTGAATTTACGAACTCTGAAAAACCTACCCACAATATTTTTGAGCTCGGCGACATTCGTTTCAGTATGCTATGGGATGCTCTTCTTCGAGCAAAAGTAGTGATCAACGAAATGGCCATTGAGCAAATTCGTCTCGACACTAAAAGATCCCATGTTGGTCGCGTAAAACCGCCCGAACCTCCAAAAACAGGCCCTAGCATGACCGAAGAGCTGACAAAAAAGGCTCTCGACAAAGTTCAAGACGAATACTCCGGTAACGTGCTTGGTGATATCGCGGCTCTTTTACAGGGCACCGACGGAAAAGAAATTTTAAAAAGTATCGAAAGCGAACTTAAATCTCAGTTACGAGCCAAGGAGCTTGAAACTTTCGTAAATCAGAAAAAAGCGGAATGGGATACGAGAATAAAGTCTTTGCCAAATCAAAAGGATCTTAAAGCTCTCCAAGATCGCTCCGGAAAAATTAAGTTCACAGGATTCAAAAACCCAAAGGAGTTAGAAACATCTTTAAAAGAATTGGATGCCGTAGCTAAGGATGCGGATAAATATTATAAAGAGCTGCAAACCGCTTCGAACGCTTTAGGAACAGACGTTAAATCCTTAGACCAACAGGCCAAAGATTTAGAAGCACAAGTGAAAAAGGATATCAAAGAACTCGAATCGCGCTTCCGTATTCCAAAAATCGATGCCGCTTCGATCTCTAAAAGTCTTTTTAAGAAGTACGTAGATCCCTATATTGCCAAAGCGGACCATTACAAAGAACTTGTTTATAAATATGCTCCGCCAAATTTGATTGATAAAAAGAAACCTGACGAGATTCCGGTTCAACCTCAGCCACGCGCGAAGGGAGTCAGTTATGAGTTCGGTCGGCCAAATTCATATCCTCTTTTCTGGATCAAGAGGGCGGCCGTTTCATCAAAATCCCAAGGCTCGAGTTTTGCTGGAGATCTTTTGGGAGAAATTCGCAACGTTTCCAACAATCAGATGTTAACAGGTCAACCCATTACGGCAGAAATCTCAGGAGGCTTTCCAGAAGCGAAAGTAGATGGCCTTCAGATTAAACTGACCATCGATCGAAGAAAAGAACAAGGTGTTGACTCTTTCTTAGCACAGGTCGGATCTTACCCGCTCCCTGAGACAAATCTTATTTCTTCTCCAGATGTAGAACTTGGTTTTGCCTCAGCCACGGGTGCGGCGAAAATCATGGGTGAATTTGTTCACGCTATTCCCGAAGGAAAAGGCGCACAGGACAAAGATGCCAAGGGAACATTTAAATTTTCTTTGGACAATTCGTTCAAAGACACCCGATACAAAGTGGATGCAAAGAACAAAGACGTTCTCAGTATTTTAAAGGGCGTTTTTGATGAAGTTAAACTTGTAACCCTTTCCGCAGAAGGGCAGGGCGAATTTCCAAATATAGGCCTCAATATAAGCTCCAACTTAGGCGACGAACTCAGAAAAGGATTTGAACGAGAAATCCAGGAGAAGATCAATGAGCTCCGAGCGCGGATCGAAAAACAAGTTCGTGATCGCATTGAGCAGGAAAAGGCTAAGATCGAAGCAGAAATCGCAAAAATCAAAAATCAGCTTGAGGGCGAGATTAATAAAACAAAAGCTCAAATCGAGGCCGCTAAAAAAGATGTTGAAGACAAAGTCCAGAAGGCTAAAAAAGACGCCGAGAATCAGCTGAAAAAGGCGAAAAAGGAAGAAGAAAGTAAACAAAAGAAAAAGGCCGAGCAAGAGCTGAAGAAAAAAGCAGACGAGCTCAAAAAGAAATTTAAGTTC
>JBFWYS010000338.1:0-4824 GCA_050186175.1 Pseudobdellovibrionaceae bacterium | reverse complement strand
ATCTTGGGGTTGCGAAACGTGGTGTTTAAGTTTTGAACAGCGTAATTCGTAAATTGCGCAAAAGATGCATTGTCGCCAAGTTGGTCTTCTGGAATCGAGCACTCAGCAGAAACAGAGGGATCGATATTAACAATAAGGGATTCAGAGGCAGGCTTTCGATTCGCAAGGGCAAATGTCGTAAGCAATAGAATGCTAGTAGAGATAATAGATACAAGTTTTTTCACAGAGGCCGCCTTTGCTTAAAAGATTATTTGCAAGGGAAGTGCCTGTCTCATGATGAGACTTTTGAAAGTCTCTTGAGTGCATAAATAGAAGATGAGATTAGAATTAAGAGGATCGCGATCCATGTGCTAATACTTAAACTCAAAATCTGTGAACCTCGAAAGTCATCTCTGAAAAGTTCCATCATTAATCTGCCTACTCCATGGAGGAAAATCCATATAACGAAAATCTCTCCTGAAAATTTTTGAAGTTTTCTTTTTTCGTAGGCGACCAAAAAGGCAAAAACAAGAAGCTCAAAAAAAACAGCATAGAGCTGAGTAGGATGACGGCCCTCGATAGACCAGGGGAGATGAGTAGACCTTCCGTAACAGCAGCCGGCTAAGAGGCAGCTGAGCCTACCGACTCCGTATCCTAGGGCGAATATGGGAGCAAAAAAATCAGCCCATATTGCAAAAGAAATTTTTTTTATTTTTAGAATTACAAGGCTCGCTATAAGCGCACCAAAAGCGCCTCCAAAAAACACAAATCCACCTTCCCAAACATAGAGTATTTTTTTCCAATCGGCTTTGTAATATTCCGGATTCTCAAAAAAAACATGTAAGAGGCGAGCTCCTAAAAATCCACCAATCATGATTGCAAAACCAAGATCGAGTGAATCTTTAACGGGATAATTTTTTGATTCTGCTTTTTTTGCAGTCCAAAGAACAAGCGCGCAGTAAAGAGCGCTGAGAAATAGAAGATAGGTCGGGATTATAAAATAAGGAGAGATTTCGATATGTGAAAACAAAATCTCTCCTCTTTCATTTTAAGGGTGTGGTGTTGTTGCACCAGCGCTACCCGCGGCAGGGGCGGTGGTGGAAGGGGCGGGGCCATTTACGATGTCCAAGCATTTTGGAAGATCTCCATAGTGCTTTTTGCAAACGTCCGTCATTCTTCCTCGTGCCCACCCGCAGGTATCTGCTACGTCCTTCTTTTTAGCTGCATTGCCACTGATAATTGGATTGTCATCTAGTCTAGATTGAGGGCAGAGATCTTTCCAGCCTTGCACAGCTTGATCCCATGCCTCAGGATTTTCCTTAATTATGGCGACAGCAGTCGTTAATGATCGTTTGTTATCATTTTTATCGTTTTCATCAGCAGCGGTTCCACAACTTCGAGTTGTAACACCATCGGCCGTTGCACACAGAGGCTGAGGTTCTCCGTTTACGACTTTGATTCCAAACTTCATCATCTCACATTGAGCGGTCTTTATCTTTTCTGCGGCTGGGGCATTTGGCATTGGACAGACCAATGTTTTCGGATCGACCATAATTTTTTTCGTCCTTCCGTTTTCAGTGACTTCCACTTCGAAGGGCTTCGTTACATTTCCTACAGGAGCAGGATCATTGGGCCCACCACTAATGGGTCTACATCTATCAGGAATGATGTGTCCACCCCACATACAGGCATGATTTTTTGGTGGTGCACCTTGCGATGGCGTCGGCGCACCGCCAGGTCCTTGAGCCCCAGGTCCTGCAGGTCTTCCGGAAGGATTTCCAGGAGCGCCGGGTGCATTAGGATTTCCTTGATTGGCAAGGCTCTGAGTGGCTTGACTCTGCTGTTGTTGATTTTGAGTTTGAGAAGAATCAGCGTAATGTCCGTAGGCTCTATCGCGAGATATCAAATCTCTTTCCATAGACTGAACTGAAGACTCATGCGAGTGTCGGGCCTGAGCCTCTGCAGCTGTGACAGCTCTTTCTTCTACTTCCAATCTCGAAAGCTCAAGGTCTGCTCGATATAGATCCTGTTTTTCTTGCGGCGTACGATTTCTCTCATCTATGCCTGCGATGCGATTTCTTACAGCAGTATAACTTTTTTTAGCTTCCATGTGTTCGTCTAATTTTCTCCCAGCAGTGGCTAACTTTTCCCGAGATATTTCTACCGCGGTTCTTGACGACTTTACTCGTTCATCTGCTTCGGCAGCGTCCTCTTCCTGGCGTGGAGTAACAGGAGCTGTTGTTGGTCTTCGAGGAGGAGGCGCAAAAGACGCTTCTCGTGCCTGATCCGACACTCTTCTATCAAGTTCATCGATTTGATTTGTTGTGCTTTCAACCAATGTTTTGAGTGAGCTGCTATTTGGATTTGCCTCAAGTCTTTTTGTTAGATCTATAAGGACGTCTGCTAATTGCTTTCGCTCTTTTCTCATTCTTATGAGCTTTTCGGTGGCTGTTTCTGCATGAGCTTCAGGAATTACTTCTCTTAAAAGAAATGCAAAAAGAGTATTTTTCTTTGAGAGCTCGACAGCAGCCATCGGATTTTTCTTCGCAAAATCTACAACCATTTTTCGGAAGTCTTTTACGTACTCGAGTCGTTGCTCTGGTTTCAGCCTCATAAAAGCTGCATGACTAATAATGAAATCGCCTTCAGAGCGAAAAATCGAAGGTTCTTTCGGCTTTTTACTCTTCGCAAAAACCGGAGAATTAAAAACCAAAATACAAACTGCTGCAATTAAAGTTGCCAACTTTATGTTCATATCACACCTCTTCAATTGTAGTTTCGGCTACTTATAGAGGAGGCTAAAATGAAACTGGTCTTATGTTGAGCTTTTCGCGTTGGCCGCTTGGCTTTGGTCCTGTTTTTTTTGGGCGAAGGACTCTTTGGCCATGAGTAAAATCAAGATGCCAACCCCGGTAACGATCGCCATGTCCGCGATGTTGAATGCCGGGTATGACCATTTGCTGTCGTAGTGGAAATCCAAAAAATCGATGACGTATCTGTAGAGAAGACGATCGATGTAGTTTCCGATGGCGCCACCTGCGACTGCAGATAATGCCCAGATTTGCCATTTGTCTGAGTCAGGGACTGTTCTTAGTAGATACACAATGAACAAGAGAGCCGCTGGTGGGACTGAAAGGAAAAAGAATTCGCGGAATGTGGGGTGGCTTTCAGCGAAGACTCCGAAGGCGGCTCCAAAATTGCGAACGTAAGTTAGATTGAAAAAGTGGGGGATCACGACGATGGATTCGCCGAGAACAAAGTTAGTGTGTACGTAAATTTTTACGAGCTGGTCAATAACAATGACGAAGCCGACGATTGCGAAAAAATAAATCCATTTTGTCTTCATGAAAGTGCCTCAACACATTTAGGGCAAACACCAGGAAACTTGCTGCTTTTGCCTGTTTCTTCACTGTAGTGCCAACAGCGAACACATTTTTCTCCAGGAGCTTTTACAGCTTCAATTTTAAATGCACCTTGTTTTACTTTAAATTCTGACACAATAAAGAACTCGCGTAAGTGTTTTTCGTACGCCGTTAGATTTTTTAGAGCCTCTCCATCGCAATAAACTGTGACACTGGCCTCAAGGCTGGCTCCGATTGTTTTTTCCTGACGAAGTCCTTCTAAAACTTTTGCAGCCTCTGTGCGTACTTTTAGGATCTCACCAAACTTAGTTGCGAGATCAGGACGCGTCCATTCTTGGGGAGCTGCCGGGAAGTCATGGAGAAAAATTGAGTCCTCTGATTTAGAAGGCATGTTTTGATAAACTTCTTCGGCTAAGAAACTTAAAACCGGTGCCATCAATCGGAGGAGATTATCAGTTAAAACCCACAACACAGTCTGTGAACTTCTTCTCGGAAGGCCGTCTGTTTTCCAAGTATAAAGACGATCTTTGATCGAATCCAAATAAACCGCCGACAATTCGACCGTAAAAAAGTGGTTGAGAGCATGATAAATTTTGTAGAACTCATAACTTTCGTAAGCTTTTGTCACTTCACCGATCAAATTCGACAACTGATTAAGGGCCCACTGATCGATCTCTGTCATTTGTGCATACGGAACTGAATTTTTCTTCGGATCAAAATCGTAAGTCGCACCCAACAAGTAGCGCATTGTATTTCTGATTCTTCGGTAAGTCTCAGTGACGCGTTCAAGTTCAGAAGGACCGCAAGTGAGATCTTGTCCGTAATCTTCATAAACAGACCACAAGCGAATAATTTCAGCGCCACTCTTACTAGAAACTTCTTGAGGGTCCACGGTATTTCCCTTGGACTTACTCATCTTCTTTCCTTCAGAGTCATTCACAAATCCGTGAGTGACGAGTGCTTTGAAAGGAGCCACATCATTTGTCGCAATCGAAGACAGTAAACTCGTATTGAACCAACCCCGATGTTGATCCGATCCTTCGATGTAGATATCCGCAGGGAATCCCATATTCTCGCGGCGCTTTTGAACAGCCGCATGACAAATTCCCGAATCAAACCATACATCCAAGATGTCGCGGCCTTTTTTGAATCCCTTAGATCCAAATTTACCTTTTACATACTCAGGACCCACAAACTTTTCCACAGGCTCGTTGTGATAAGCATCGATCCCGCCACCTTTTTCCATCGCATCGGCAACTTTCATCATCACACCGTAGTCAGCAAGTGCTTCGCCGGTTTCGATGCAATAAAAAATTGGAATCGGTACGCCCCAGATTCTCTGACGAGACACACACCAATCAGGACGATTTTCCATCATCGCCTGAAGACGAGCTTCACCCCATTTCGGGAAGAACTGAATTTCTTTGATCACCTCCAAAGCTTTTGATCGGATTCCATCTTTTGTAACATCCAAACCAATAAA
>JBFWYS010000337.1:0-4829 GCA_050186175.1 Pseudobdellovibrionaceae bacterium | reverse complement strand
CCAGTAAAAAACTTTCTGGTGTAGATTCAAAATATAAGGGGTCGATGACGGCTCTTAGAGAAGTTTTCTCCAAAGCCCCTCAAGAAAACGTACAGGTTCAAAGCGATAAGCTTTCGCATACTCTACAAGAAGCGAAAAACAATAATCGCTGCACAATTGAATCGACTCTTCCTGAACAAACTGGACGACCGCAACAAAATTCTGCAGGAAACCTTCCGCGATTCAACATTTCCGTTGGAGGACTCCAGTGCCCTGTTGTGGTAAAAACTGATGTAACTATGGAAACTCCTCAAGCAGATCTTTGCTCAGATGAGAAAGAATCCACTCTTTGCAAATTTTCGGCAAAAGTGAAAATGACTTTCCAGGTTCAAGACCCAGGTCTTCAGACGGAGTTACAGGTTGTTTCCGGTGAGATGAATGTGACAATTGAAATGAATCAAATGGAGCAGCTTAAAGATGGAGAATTCTTCGCGCCTGTGATGAAGAATAAAATAAATGCTGACATGAAAATTGTAGACCTCGAGGGTCATGCGCACATCATAGTTGGCCATTCGGAAATCGATATGACAATGTCAGGAATGGATATGCCAGATTTTGAGCAGAGTCCTTCTTCGGGCTCTGTTGAAATGCCAATTCCAATGTGGAAAGGTAAAGCGGAAGACGAGTGGAGCTACTCTAACGACAAAACCGGAGAAGCCATTCACTTGTATGCAACTTTGTTAGCAAATGATCCGCAACCGGTAGCAAAATATTATGTGAATGATGTTGAAGTTGACGCTAAGACTTATGAAATAGAAAGAGAGAACTTTCAAAAGTCGCTTCTCATTGATGCCGGCATGAACGGCGGACCTAACGGTCCTAATCCAGGAATGCCACCAGGACCAGGCGGACCAAATGGACCGGGTGAGTCTGAAAATGACGAGGATCCTGCAACAGAGCCTGCAGATCCACGAGAGAAATGGGCTTGCATGGTTGAAGATGTTCATACTGGCCAAGGCATCATCAGCATCGGTTATGGCGCTGTTGAATTTGCAGCAAAAGCGAGAGCAGAAGAGGCTTGCCGATCTAATGGTGGACATTACTGCGACAACACTCCGAAGTGTGCAAAACAAAGTGGACGTATTGACGCCTGGTTTTGTAAGGCTGAAAACACCTTTACATCTGGAGTTTATTCAAATGTAGGACGTTCTATTGTTGAAGCTCAGTACCTTGCCAAACAAAAATGCTTAGAAGCGAGCGGAAACCGCGGAAGATACTGTGAATCCTTAGATAAAGAGTGCACTCCGCAATAAGATTTACATCTAGCAACGAGTTCTCCAAACCCACATCATCACAAGATGTGGGTTTTTCTTTTCCCGCCTGATGGCTCAAGCCCTTCTAAATTTAACTAGAGCCGATTTTTTTCCGCTCTCATAAACATCCCTTTGGTCTCTCATACAAGACGTCTTCTACAGACGTCATTAAGAGATTTAGGCCTTATTTTTGAATGTAAAGTTCTTACATGTCCGCTACAGGACATATATGCGCAAGCGGAGGCAGTATGAATTTAAAAATCGCGATTTTCGTCACCGTGTTAAGTGTTTTGACACTCTCATTTCACAGTATGGCGAACTCTCCATTGACCGATGAACAGATCGCCGCTTATTCAAAAAGCTCCAAAGTTCAAAAAATGATTGCTATTGCAGTTGGCAACTCTAGCTCAAGGACAGGTTATTGCTTACCCGCTGTCATTAAAGCGATGAGCGGATCGGGATTGGCTCCTCAGTGGTGGGCTAGCAGTCCTCAAGATCACAACTGGTATGCGAAGTATTCAATTCCTCACTTGGAGGCCAAGGAAAGAGGATTCGTTAATCTTCTCGATACCAACCCTAACCTTACTCCAGAAGACGCCCCTGAAGGAGCCATTCTGGTTTACTCAGGTAGAAACCCGAGATCAACATGTCTTGACCTGAGCCCTAAAGCTACTGAAGAGCAAGACTGCGGTCACATTGAAATTAGAACTGCGAATGGATATGTCAGCGACTTCGTGAGCAGCTCTCCTATTTCAGATATGGCTAACTCAACTTATAAAATAATCGGAATCATGGTTAAGGCGCTTTAAAAAAGACGGCACTTTGCCTAGCTTCAATATCGAATCGCATCTCTGTGCGGACGGCCAGTCTAAAGCTCTTTGTCTGCGCTCAAAGCAGGAATTCGTACGGCGACTTTTCTCTGCTCCTCAGCTTGTTTTTTGATTGTGACTGTCGGGTTCTGAACCACTCTCTGCTGAAGTTTTGCAAAGATCGGCTCACGAATTGCGAGAGCATTGTCTTGAAGAACACACTGGCGTCCTACACGCTCAGTGATGTTAATAAAAACAGGTGCCTTCATGTTGGCGGTCATTTGAGTTGGATCATCTGGAATTGTGATAATACAAAAACTACGCGCTCTCTCGGGTCCTTTGAGTTTGAGTGCTTCCATGTCCGCTTTTGAAAGCGATGGATTTGCAGCTGCCGAGAAAAGTTCAGGTTCTAAAACCGGGAAGGCGATATCCGGAGCATCACAGGCTTGAAGCCAGGCAAAGATTTCGTCAGTTGGGTCATCAAGCAGAACAAAATTTTTCAATTGATTGAAGCCTAAAATTCCCTCTGGAAAAGAAATGATATCCTCAGCTGTCACGTTCACTCGACCAAATCTTGTAGTCTGAATCGTCACTGGCCCCTCCTCATAGGAAAAAGGATCTCTCCCCTCGCCCATTTATTTCGCACGCCCTTTTACAAGTTTGCACCGTTAAAAGACTCACTGTCTTCTAAGATGACAAACTTGCTCCCTCAAAAGGAACGCACATGACTTAAATCTGGACTTAAATCCAGAGGGTTTCAACAATTTTTTACAGATCTAGACAGAATTCTAACCATGCTGAAAAATCAGTCCGCTTTTGAGCCCACTTATTTTGCCCACTATAAGAAATTAAAATGACTTGGGGCATCTTTGTCATTCAATGGAAACTGGTCACGTTCAATGGGGAGCTTGTCTCTGCCTCCTCTGCGCTACCGCGGCGGATTTCTTACTTTTTCAAATCCGGTTATGGACCGCCTTGGTGAACCCTGATTTGCGAAGCAAATCAGGGTTGTCGTCCGACCCACAAGACTTTGTAAGGTATAAAAAACTCATGGAGGACGAAGTGGAAACTGGTCACGGTCAATGTGGCTTAAGAGACCGATCCTTGCTCAGGGGTTATAAAACATCGTGGAACTTCCATTTGAACAAATAAAAAAACGAATTTCCCAACTGGAATTCGTTTTTTCCAAATAGCCTTATCAGAAGTAAATTTACGGCTTTAAAAGTTTTGCGACGGAGCGAGTTTTATCGCTGTCAGTGTTTGCAGACACTTGGTTCTGCTCCTGAATTGCGACATAGACTTCTTCTCTGTGAATTTTTGTATCTCGAGGCGCCTCGATTCCGAGACGAACTTGTTTGCCCTTGATTTGGACCACACGAATTTTAATGTGATCATCGATCGCGATGCATTCTCCGAGTTTACGAGTCAGTACCAACATGGTAGCTCCTTCAACATCCTGGTCAAAGTGGACAGTTGCCTGTTCCCTATGGGAACTTCTTGTTTTTCCGCGAGGAAAACCTTCTTACACTATCTATCGGCAACTTCGCAAGGAACCTTAGCTATTCTTTGTGGGTACGAAAGTCAAGATTTAGACCCGGGGTTAACAGATGCCTCGAGTTATCGTAAAAAGTCGAGAAGGCTTGGTTGTATCAGCTTTGCCGAAGTTTCCATGGTGGCTTTCATGGCGCCTTCGGTCTTGTTGATGTCACTCACTACCTCGAATAAGTCCGCATCTTCCATCTGTGAAGCTGTAACTTTATTGTCCACTCGAGCCTTTTGGAGAGACTCCGTGGCCATATCTAGGGCTGTGACACGAGATCCCACCTGAGATCTAGCTAGAACGACCTGGCTGATGGCATTGTCGAGTTCATCGAGACTTGCGTGAATTTGATCTTTGTCATTTACTCGAAGACCGACTTCTAAGTTTTGAAGAACCTTAAAAACATTTACAGCCTTCGACTCTTCGCGGCCAGAAACTGGGGCATTCTCGTCCGAAACACTTGCGAGCCCCCTCATTCCGCTTGGCAGGTTTTGTTCTTCGATTTCTTGGCGCCTCTCTCGTCTTTCGGTTTCGTCAATTTTGGCTTTTTGCAAGTCCTCTACATTTTTTGGAGTTCCCTGCGACTCACGAATAATTCCATCAGCATCAACACCCACACCTAAAAATATTTTTTCACCTGGAATATTCATAGGTACAAAACTGTCTTTGTCGATTTGGATTTTTATATCTCCATCATCACCACGGTACTCACCACGAGCGCTAAAAGGAGCGTTCAAAGTTTTGTGCCCACCGAAAATATATCGATCGCCAAGTTTTCGATTTCCGATTTGTACAGATTGATTAAAAATCTGTGAAATTTCTGTGGCCGCCACTCGACGCGTTTCTTCGCTCGCTCCACCATCGGTAGATTGAGCGATCGCGAGTTCTTTAGCTCGCATCATCGATTCAGTGAGTTCGCCCAAAGATTGATCTGTGAACTCAAGAAACGACCGCGCGATATTTAAATTTTTAAGAAATTGATCAACACCACGGCCATCTGTGCGCGCCGAAAGAACACGCGTCGCTGCCAGTGGATCATCAGACGGCTTTGTCACTCGCTTTTGGGTGGCAGCTTGATTCTGCAATTGAACCATCTCGGCTCTTTTTTGGCCGAGACTGTTGTTCACTTGTCCTGTTGCCATTTTATCGGCAATTCTCATTCGCTATCCCCTTCAGACCCTACATTCT
>JBFWYS010000336.1:0-4842 GCA_050186175.1 Pseudobdellovibrionaceae bacterium | reverse complement strand
TCGGTGTGCGCCGGCCTGCAGATACTTGGATCTCCCCTTCTTTCTGCACGGTCAAATAACGAACCAAAACCATCTGATGCAAAAGACTTAGGCAAAGAACTAATGAGCAATTTGCCGGGCATATTTTCTCTTGATAATGAGAACAAAGAGGAGATCGGCGATTTTGATGTGCCAGCAATTCGCAACGGGAACTGGGTCTTGAGCTCTCAACCAGTATCTCTTGTGGACAGCTTTACAAAAGACACCCACGCAATTGCTACCATTTTTGTAAAAGTCGATGATGAGTTCGTCAGGATCTGTACGACGGAGCCCAATGAAAATGCAGGCACAGCGCTGTCGCATGATCATCCAGCCTATAAACGGTTGCTAGGAGAACTGCGCTATACGAACAAAGTGACTTTGGCAGAAAAAGACTACATGGCTGATTACGATGTGTTTCGAGATAGACCTGGAAGAGTAATCGGAGCTTATCTCGTCGGTATCCCTTTTGAGAAGTAATCCGATTAAGAAACTGAAGCCATCATCATTTACTTTTTCAGAACCTTATCTTTTTCTAAACAAACGAATGATCGCCCAAATCGCTGCTAATCCAAAACAAGTATAAATGATATGTTGGACAAGAGGCATCGTAATAAATACCCACATGATCGCATTAAAATCCGCGATGCCGACAGTGCCCCAATTCAACCCAGCAAGCAACAGCAGGACCATCGAAATCCTATCTAAGCCCCTGGCCAGCTTCTTTCCTGCAGTAAGAAACATGATTTTACCTAACTTGCCTAACATTTTGAGTTTGACGGAACTCATGATCCCTCCAGCATCGCTCATTTTCAGGTCAAATCTTCCTTCTATCAAATCAAAATCAACTCCACAATATTTAATAATGGTTTAACGAAAAAATTAAGAAATCTCAGTAACAAAAATTGATTTTTTCATTTAATTATCTATAACTTTTGACCTAAAAAGCAAAGTTCGTATACTGCGCCTTATGGGTAAAAAAATAATTTACCATTGGGTTGCGGTATCTCATGTCTGAAAACGACTATGACAACGGTAAAGTGATCCCAATCTGTTCTCCAGCCTCCAAGCTGGCGCGCTTCGGCATGCCCATATCCCTTTCCGTCCTATTAATCTGCAGCGGCTGCTACACATCAAAATCGATCATGGACCCTTACAGCTATGCCCCGCGCAGCCCCGACAATACCTGGAATCCCCCTTCCTACGTCAAGCCGATGCCTCTCAACGACGCTCCGCCCGATCTTCCTTCTCAGAATGAACCCTACAGCTTAGCGGAGATCGTCGATATTGCCTTAAGGAACAATGTCCAGACGAAGATCACCTGGGCGCAAGCGCGCTCCGCTGCCGCCCAATGGGGCCAGTCCCAAAGCCAGTTTTTCCCCCAGTTCACAGGTGATTTCAGCTACTTGAGGGCACGCCAGCCAACATTTGTCACTAGTGTGACTTCCGGCGTAGCGACAGGAGCTCCCATTTCTGTCACCGACGTCTATTACTCGGTCTATGGGCCGCAGCTTCAAATCTCCTACCTCGTCTTCGACTTTGGAACATTAAGGGCTACGACAGAGTCCTACCGACAAGCCCTTTATAATGCTGACTGGACCCACAACAATGCGATCCAGGTATTGATTCAGACGATCATGAACGATTTTTATAACTACCTTTATCAAAAACAGCTGTATGTGGCAGACCAGGCCAACGTTGAAACGGCCCAGACAACGCTTGATGTCGCAGAAGCAGGATTGAAAGCAGGTGTCAGGGACATTTCCGACTTCTTGCAGGCGCAGACCCAACTGCTGCAAAACCAAACAAGCCTCTGTGGTCAACAGCAGAATGTACAAGCTGCATACGCGCAGCTTTTGGCCAGCATGGGCCTTCCAGCTAATATGGAATTAGACACGCTTGGGCTGCCGAGCGACCTGCCTAACACCGACCTCTTGCCGCCTCTTGAAGAGATGATCTCGCTCGGCATGCAGAACAGGCCAGACCTCATGGCCGCAGAAGCTAACTTGCACTCTTACGAACAGCAGTTGAAAGCCGCTCAAAGACAGTTCCTGCCCCAAGTGAACTATAACTTTGAGCTGGGAAAAAGCTATTTTAACGGCGGCCTGCATGACCGGTACAACTTCCAAAGCACAATTGCCGTCAGCATGCCGATCTTTTCCGGCTATTACTACCGGAACGCGATCAAAATTGCCAAAGCGAACAAAAAAACTGCTGAAGAGCAGATGAAAAATACCCAGATCGACGTCATCCAACAGATCACCACCTATTACTCCAGCGTCAAAGTCTCCTATGACACACTGAAATTCGCTATTGCCTTTTTAGCAGCCTCTGAAGAGCAATACACAGTGGCCCTTGCTAAATATAAGGAAGGGACCAATACCATCCTCGATGTCGTTTCAGCGCAAAGCTCTCTTGCCGATGCTAGAGCAACAGAGGCCAATGCAATCCAGCAATGGTTCACATCGCTGGCCAATCTAGCCTATTCAACAGGGATGGTATCCCCGACCTATCTTCCCACATCTATTACGACTGAGGAGACAAAATGAAAAAGTATGTAGTGCTTGCCGCATTATTGACCATTGCAGGATGTGAAAAAGCTCCTCCTCCTCCCCCTCCTCCCCATCAAGTGACGGTAACGACCCCATCTATCTGCACTGTCCCCCTCTATCTCGATTACACGGGGCATGTCACCCCCTATATCAGCGTCGATGTGATGGCCCAAGTTTCCGGGATCATGACCAGCCAATTTTTTGTGCAAGGACAGGACGTCAAAGAGGGAGATCTTCTGCTTGTGATTGATCCGAGGCCCTACGAAGCGCAGCTTGCGCAAGCAGAAGGGGTCTTGGCGCAAACTTATGCGAATTTAGAGTATGCGCGCGATACGACACAGCGATACGCCTCGCTGGTCAAAGAAAACTTCATTTCCCAGCTCGACTACGACCAGTACGTTACAAACGTGCTCGCTGATGAAGCGACGATCAAACAGAACCAAGCTGCGATTGAAACGGCTAAGATCAATCTCGGCTACTGCTTCATCCGCGCCCCGATGAACTGTGTGACGGGACAGCTTCAAGTCAAACCGGGCAACTATGTCAACGCTAACTCTGGAACCAATTTAGTGACACTGAACCAGATCCAACCGATCTATGTCGATTTTTACGTTCCGGAGACCGATCTCACAACTATCCAAATGAGACAAAAAGCAAAGAACCTCAAACTGCAAGTGTTCACCGAGCCGTCGCATACCCATACATTTGAAGGAGAACTGACCCTCATCGACAACCAGGTCAATGAAAATACAGGGGCCATCCTGATGGAAGGGACCTTTGCCAATGAGGACAAGCTGCTCTGGCCAGGACATTATGTCGATGTGCGGGTCATCCTCGATGAGCTCAATGAGGCCATTGTCATTCCGACCCAATCGGTCATGGTGGGACAATCGGGCCACTACGTCTACGTCCTTAAATCAGACAGCACAGCTGAAAAGCGCCCTGTGCAGATCGGCCAGAGATTTGGCGAGCAGACCGTAATTTTGGCCGGAGTCAAACCTGACGACCAGGTCATCGTTGAAGGACAGCTCAATATTTACAGCGGGATGAAAGTGCAGGTTGCCACCAAAGCGCCTCCAGAACCGCAGCAACCTGCTTACCAAGCTCCATTATAAAGAGGGAATAGCTCCATATGAACATCTCAGCTCCCTTTATCAATCGCCCTGTGATGACAACGCTTGTCATGCTTGCACTTGCATTTTTTGGAGTATTAAGCTACCAGGCCCTTCCTGTCAGCGACATGCCCGACGTCGATTATCCAACGATTGAAGTCAGCGTCGACTATCCAGGCGCTGATCCTCAAACGATCGCCAACAACGTCGTCGTCCCCCTCGAAAGGCAGTTCACATCGATCGAAGGGATCCAGACCATCTCCTCCACAAGCTACACCGGAAGCGCCAGCATCGTCCTCCAGTTCGTTCTTGACCGAAGCGTGGACTTGGCCGCGCCCGATGTCCAATCGGCGATCAACGCTGCAAGCGCCCAGCTGCCGCAAGACCTGCCTTACGCGCCGACTTACAGCAAAGTCAATCCGACATCAACTCCTATTTTAATCTTCGTCATCACCTCGCCCGATATGACCCTTGGCGATTTGTACAACTATGGCGATGTCGTTTTAGGGCAACGGCTCAGTATCCTGGAAGGTGTTTCCCAAGTACAAACTTATGGAAGCCCCTATGCTGTCCGTCTGAGGGTCGATCCTCAAAAAATGGTCGCCCGAGGGATCGGGATCAACGACGTTGGCGAAGCGATCAAAACTGCCAACGTCTACCTGCCTACAGGGACCTTATACGGCTTTTCCCGCGAGTTCACCGTCGATATCCAAGGACAGCTCTACAGCGCAGATGTGTATGATCCGATCATTATTAAAAATGACAACGGTTCGATCACCCGGTTCCGCGATATCGGAAAAGCGATCGACAGCATCCAAGACGATAAGATGTACTTCTCCTACTTTGAAGGAGAGCAATCATCGCCGATGGTAGCCATCGCCATGCGGAAGCAGCCTGGTGCAAACACCCTCCAAGTGATCCAAGAGGTCAACAACCTCCTTCCCCAGCTACAGGGTGAACTTCCCGGATCTGTCGAGCTGATCCGCATGTACGACCAATCAGATTACATTTGGGAATCGGTCCATGACGTGCAGTTCACACTCGTTGTCGCGCTCATTCTCGTTGTTCTTGTGATCTTCTTCTATTTAGGAAAGATCCGCGATACAATCATCCCAGTCTTCGCCATTCCGATGTCGGTCTTGGCGACCTTCATCGTCATG
>JBFWYS010000335.1:0-4846 GCA_050186175.1 Pseudobdellovibrionaceae bacterium | reverse complement strand
ATGTCCTTCGAGATGGTTGACCCCGATAAAGGGTTTGCCATGAACTTGCGAAAGAGATTTTGCTGTTACAACACCAACGATAAGAGATCCAATAAGACCCGGTCGATTGGTGACGGCGATTCCATCGATCATCGACCAATTGAGATTTCCCTTTTGTAACGCCGTCTCAATTAAAGGCAAAAGTGCGATCGAATGATTACGGCAGGCGATTTCGGGAACAATTCCACCAAAGGGAGCATGATTGAGATCTTGATTTTGCGAAACTAGCGACAAAACAGTACCTTGGCTGTCGACGACAGCCACAGATGTATCGTCACAACTGGTTTCAATAGCCAATACTCTCATCAATTCTTTCTACTGAACTTGCTTCAAACGAATACGCGATCTTTTTGCCGCATCTGATTTTGGATACTTAGCAATCGCCTCTTCATAAAAGACTTTTGCTTCGTCTTTCATGCCCAACTCTTGAAAACAAACTCCGATTTTATAAGTCGACTCCGAAAAGTTTTTTCCGCTCGGATTTTTATCGCGATAGTTTTGATAAGCAACGATCGCCTCTTTCCATTTTTTTTCTTTAAAGAAATCTTCGGCTTTATCAAAAGTCCTACCCTTGCTCGGTGCGGCGTCCTTTTCTTTGCCGGCCGAGTTACGTGCATCGCTGCTCATTCGGTTCTGATTTTGAGCAAGAGTGTTTATATCACTTTCCATTTTTAAAAGACTGTCTTGCAAAAGGCTCAACTTACGATTGATTTCATCGATTTGCGTTTGAGTTGATTTTTCACGTACCGAGCCTTGAGACTCGCGATTCTCCATCACTTCAATCCGTCCATTCAGTTTACGAAGATCTTCGTCAATCTCTTGAAAACGTGCGTTTTGGTCGGCCGTAGATTTTTGCAAAGTAGTGACCTGTTCTTGCATTTGTCTTTTGTTGTCATTTTCTTGCATGTCGTTTCGAGTGCGCAAGCAACCGACCGTTGAAATCAACAGCGATGCTAAAATTAATTTTGAGATATTCATAGAACCTCTCCTGTTTTGAAACGAATCAAGCGAGCCGCATTTTCGGCCTTTTCAAAAGCCACTCGGGCCTTTTTAAATTCGGCAAGAGCATCTTCGTTTCGTTTTTCTTTCAGAAACATCTGAGCATCTCGATAGGACTCTTCTCCCCGACTCCAAAAGCCAGGAGAGTGAGTTGCCGCATCTACTGCTTGTGCAGATTCCATAGCCGCACGCGCGAGAGTGTACTCTTCGAGAGGAACCGGAATTGTGGTGCAAGCCCCAAAACTCAAAGCCAAAAACAAAACGACCAGCATCCCTACCTTGGGTTTTGCTGGTCGATTAGTTCTTTGAGAGTCCCGATGAGCTAAAAGCCGATCGAAAACCATTTACTCAAATCTCTTTACTGAAGAGGAACAAAGTTCGCTCTACGGTTTTTAACAAAAGCAGACTCTGATCCTGACGTATCAAGAGGTTTTTCTTCGCCGTAGCTGATAACGCTCAATCGACCGGCTGGAATTCCAAGGCTTACCATGTAGGCTTTTACAGAGTTGGCTCTTCTTTCACCCAAAGCCAAATTGTACTCAATCGATCCACGCTCGTCGCAGTGACCTTCGATTTGCATATTTGAATTGCCTTGGTTTTTAAGCCAGCCTGCATTTCCTTTTAAAATGTCTTTTGCAGATTTAGTGAGTGTTGAAGAGTCATATTCAAAATTGACACTTTTGAGGCCATCAATTTTTCCGCTATCACTTCCTGAAGCATCAAAACTCATTGGCGCAGACTCAATTGCTGATCCCCCAGCTCCTGCATCCATTCCAGCGTCTTCTGTTTTCTTTTTGCTTGCACAGCCAGCAATCAAAGTTGCTGCAGCCAATACCAAAGCCAAATTGCGAATCATGGTGAGTCCTCCTACGATAATCATTCGTCTTTTCGACAGCCACTATCTTGGTATCGACCGGTTCTTGTTGTCAAACTGAAATCTCGATTGTCTCTGCCGACGAGCTGTGCTGCAATTTCTACTCATGAAAACAATAACTCGTTTTGCAAAACCATTTTCATCGCTCTTGTTGCCCTTATTTTTTGCAGCTGTGAACATTCTCCCAGCAATAGGCCGCAGCGCGCTTTCACCCGAAGCAACTTCCTGGCAAAAAATAAGCACACCACATTTTGATATCGTTTATGATGCCAAGCATAAAGAGCTTGCAGAAGGTTATGCGGTTCGCGCCGAAAAAGCTTACGAATTGTTAATTCCGATTTTTAGAGAAGCTCCGGCAAAAACAACCATCCTAATAAATGACTCAACCGATTTAGCAAATGGTTATGCAACACGGATTCCTTATCCATTTATTATGGTTTATCCGGTTCTTCCCGGCCCTTTGGAAACAATTAGTGAGTATGGAGACTGGGCTCTTGAATTGATCATTCATGAATACACGCACATTCTCTCTTTTGAACCCGCACATGCGGCTTACGATTATTTACGACCTGTTTTTGGAACTGTGATCGCACCAAATATGTTGATGCCGAGATGGTGGCTCGAAGGTGTCGCGGTTGAAATGGAAACTCGACTTTCCGAACATGGTCGATTGCGCTCTTACTATCAAGATGCGGCTTTGCGCGCCCTTGTCTTAGACGGAAAATTAGATGCACATCGCGTGGATCAAATTAATGAAGTGGGAATTCCCTCTTGGCCTTACGGTGCGCGCCCTTATTTATTCGGATCCTTGATGTGGAGTGAAATTACAAATCTTAAGGGACAGGAATCTGTCGAAAAACTGATGCAATCACAAGGACGCAAGGTTCCGTTCATAATCAACGGTCCCGCCGACGAAGTTCTGAATGATCGTTATTCAAATTTATTTGTGATGGTAAAAAGCAATCTGAAAGCTCGAGCCGAAAAGCAAATTGCCGCTATAGAAAGCCCGCAGAAACTTGAAAATGTTGTCTTAAAGGGAGTCGAAACGCAACTCCCCGTGATTTCTCCTGATGGTTTGAAGATGGTGTTTTTGTCAAAGAGCGAAGTGGGGCAAAGAACGATTGAATTGGTTCAACGTGAGTCTAAAGAGGCGCCTTTTCATTTAGATGAGAAATCTCAGTCAATTTGGATTCGGACTCTTCCTAACGACACACCGACCTTGAAACCCGATGCGCCAGCGGGTGGAAATATTTCACGTGTGAGTTGGTTTCCCGATTCGGATCGAATTGTTTATGACAAAGCTTCTTCTTACGATCGAGAGCGCGTAGTTTCGGATCTTTACATGTATGACTTTACAAAGAAGAAAAACAAACGTCTTACGCGGGGAGAGCGTCTTCGAGAGCCGGCCGTTGATCTTTCTGGAAAACGACTGACCTTTGTTAGAGTTGAAGCTTCGAGAAACTCACTCGGCATTTGTAACATGGACTGTGAGACCGTTGAAATTGTTTTTGTTCCCCTTCTTCATTCGCGCGTCTCGTTTCCGAATTTTATCAGCGAAACTGAAATTCTCTTTTCTCTTCGTGACGTTAAGGGAAATGAAACTCTTCACGTTTTTGATCTTGTTTCTAAAGATACACGACCCGTTTTGCAAGACTATCCCGACGCTCGATTTGGTAAGATCACTCAAAAGGGGATTTTATTTTCTTCGAGCAAAAGTGGTGTTTTAGATTTGTATTTAGCGCAACCGGATTTGCTAGGCGCCAATCGAGCTTCGCGTGTTCAGACGGCGGCGTTTACAGCTGATTACGACAATCATCGCAATGAATTGTATATGACAGTGATGACCGGCGAAGGATTGCAAATTCGCCGCGCACCACTTCTTGAAGACGTTAAGTTTTTGCAAAAGGCAACGACGACAAAAGGTAGAAAACTGGAAACCGCGCCTCCTCCAGTGATTTCTTCATTTAAAACTCTTTATGATGATCGTTATCCTGCAACTAAAAACGAAAACTTTAATGTCGCCAATGAATCGGAAATTGTAGCACGGTTTTCACAAGGACCTTATTCGCCTTGGCGAGATCTCGCTCCAAAATATTGGATTCCATATTTGTACTCGACTGAGAATGGAGTTTTTGTTCAGGCGATCACGAGCGGTCAGGACGCGACTCAAGAACACGCTTATTCTTTACAGCTTGGATATGATGATTACTTAAGAAGAGGTAGTTTTGCGTTTAGTTATCTCAATCGGCAAACACCAACATATATCGGCGTGGGTTATGTTCAGGCTCAACAAGCTTTATTAGCAAAAGAACTTGTGGTTGAAGATAGGGTCGCAACCATTATTGCAAATCGTGAGCTTTCCTGGATCGGACCCGAAGCGACTTACGGAGCCGGATGGACTTGGCGAGAGAGAACTGTGATCGATGGAACCAGCTCGGATCGCTCGCGTTCGGGACCGATGGTGGAGGTGAGTTACTTAGATGTTTCGCAAACAGATGCACAAGTGAGCCCGGAGAGCGGGAAAGAGCTTTCGATTTCGGCCGTTGATTTTCTTAAGTCCCAATCCAATTTGCCCTATCGACAGGTGACCATGAGTGGTGCCTATTATTGGTCGAAGTGGCTTCCAAAGAGACATGCCATTGGACTCAAAGCTCAGGCACTTTATACCGACGGAAAAATTCCACCGATTTATGGCGGCAGTTCAAGTGGGGCCCCCATTTCATCTGCGCTGGTCATTGGCAATTATCTGATGCGTGGATATATCTCTGGAGAGTTTTTAGGAAAGAATCTTTTAAACACGAATTTGGAATACCGATTTCCGGTGTATTCTTTTTATCGCGGTTTCGGCACCAGTCCTCTTTTTATCAAGCGAGTTTCGGGAAATGTTTTTGTAGATCAATTATGGCTCGACGGTGTTTATTACGATCCAGATGT
>JBFWYS010000334.1:0-4873 GCA_050186175.1 Pseudobdellovibrionaceae bacterium | reverse complement strand
CCAAGAACTGCGCCAGCGTAGTTGAAAATGTTCTCTGGATCTTTTTCTCTCTTTTTTTCAACTTCGACGATATTTGTGAGACATTCTGATTTTGAAGGATCAATTCCTGCAGGCTTACGATCAGATTTTTTTGCTTCCGCAAAGCAGTTCGTCCCAAGACCTAGTAGTAAAAACAACACAGTGAACACCTTCATTAATCCTCCATTGTTAAAATCAGTTCATCATATTCCGTAGTTAGTTAAAAGGAAAAGTAGTGACACGCGACTTCAGGACCCGTGGCTTTATACAAAGCTCAAACCATAATGTGATCGACAGGATGACAGTTCACTATGCCGAAATAACTCCGACTTCCTAGACCTCTCCGCTCTATTCAAGAAGTGCCATTCTTGTATACAAGTAGGAAGGCTCCTTCATGGGAATTATTCTATATTAGTAAGCTAATCAGAGACCTAACAAAATATATAACCTAAGCAATTTGGCCGCACTCACTGCATTTTAAAAATACTGATTCAAAAAATCTAGGATTTTAGTTCGGAACTCACGTTGTGCATTCGCATTTCCCTCGGTGTTCCCCCCATGAATAGATTTGCCTTGGTGACTGCACAGACGTATGGCCCGCGTTTGGAGCGCATGCCGAGACCACGGGATAACGGAAAGAGTGTTCTTTAAAACGCTCCCTAATACGATCGATAAAAACACAGGATCGCCAAACTCGGCACGCGAGCAATACCACCTTTAACCTCAGGGAAAAGACTGCCCAGCAATAGCGCCAACTCTCCCACCTCTTGAAACACCGTTCAGGACAATGGGACGATCTCGCAACTCAGGTTTAGAGAGGATAAAATCAAAGGCCTTCTGAAAAATCTCAAGTGTCTGAAATCAAATATTAAAAATCAAGGTAAATTCTCGTCGCCTTTTTCAAGACTGACAGCTTCCGAAACAACTGTTCCTATCCGAATTTCAGATTCAATTTTAACGATAAATTTTCGATCGTCATCAGTGAGCCAGAAGAAAATATCCCCCACTGGCTTAAACACACCCTTCAGTTCAAATGTTGGCTGTACAACGATCGTATTAAAAGTTCCTGCATCGGTCTCGATCACATCTTTACGAAGAGCCTTTCCTTTACACACTACGTTTTGTTCGTAATCGCCCACCGAAAAAGCGACTTCTTTACCGACCTCATATTTAAAAGCTCGCATGTAGTAAGCCGCCGAAAAAACGTTTTGTGCATAAGCCGGCAGATCGAATTCTTTGTCAATTTCTTCCATACCCTTTTTCTTGGTAACTTTCTTTTGCCAAAATTTAGCTTTTTGTTTGGCTTGATCAAAAAAAGCTCTTCCCTCACGAAGTTGTCCCGTTTCTTTTACGTGCAGAGTAAAAACACTCGGAAGAAGTGTTTCGTAATCCACCAAAGTTTCAGCCCAATCATCGACCGAATAAAAAGTCGAAAAGGTCGAAGATGAAGAGAGGCTCGTAACAAAACTATACGACTTCCGACCATTCACAAATTTGTGGGGTCGCACTTCCATTGTCAGCTCTCCTGCAGACACTTTAAAATATCGAACTGCATGCACCACTTTTTCTCCATCACGAAAAGGAGAAACCAGAGGCCGTCTGACTCCCGGAGCAAAACCTTCTGCCGACTCTAAAAGGGGTTGGCGGCGCGAAGGTACCTCCTTAGCGGCCTGTTTTTTATCTGTTTTTTTACCAGTTCCTTTTTTTGGTTTTTTATCTTTCGCGGCTTTAACTATTTTCTCGTCTGGATTATTTGGAAGAGGTACTGGAGGTTGCACAGGAACAGGAGGCACGTCACCGTTCTTCACCTCTTCGCTCGGTACAATTTGTACCATCTTCTCGAACTCATCGTTCTTCTTTAGCTCTTCATCTTTATCGGTTTTTAAAAACGAAGAACTACAACCTAAAACAAAAAATGTGAGCAACAAGCCCGTAGATAAGAAGTAGCGCATTCTAGAACTCATTCGCGAATTGTTTTCCACCTTCTGTGTACCCACATCCACTGCTCCGGTTTTTTTAGAATTATCTCTTCTAAAGCCCGGTTGTATTTTTCTGTCATATATCGAATGGTCTCGTCCCGATCCCCTCGATCCTCTAACTTAATTTCATCACCAAAATAGATATATGTCTTGAGATCTTCTCCACGCATTGTGTAAATCGGAATGACTGGTGCTTTTGTTTTTGCATGAAAAAGGGCCATCCCATAGGCGGTCCCAGTCCTTCGTCCAAAGAATTGGGTCGGAATTCCCTCGGGCCTTCCCATATATTGATCTAATACGAATATAACATGCTCCCCCTTAGAGAGAGCCTTTAGAATGTCGAAAGATGTTCTTTTTCCGTGAGCCTCAATAAAGTGAGTTCCCATCTGCTGACGAACTCCAAACCAATAATCATTGAGCCATTTCACTTTAAATTTTTTAGAAATTAAATGAAGTTTGTAACCAAGAGTCGCGAGCATCGCGCAAGCCATATCACCGTTGCCAAGATGCAAAGACAAAAACAAAATTCCTTCCTTTTTCTTCTCGTATTCGCGAACTTTTTCAGCGTCTACGATCACAACATTCTGCTCGGCCCATTTCTTATCGAGTTGAGGAAGAGTCAAAAACTCCATAAAAGATCGTCCGACATGAAAAAGGGACTGTCGGCCCATTGTGACTCTCTGATTTTCTGTCGAGTTAGGAAAAACAATCTTGATATTATCGAGAACTATTTTTCGGCGCAGGCGAAGAATGTCGAACCACAAAATGCCGATACAATCGCCAAAAAAATAACGAACGCGAGCGGGTAGCACAAAAAAAGGCCAGCTAAATATGTGGTAGAGAAACTTGCGCCAAGAACTCATAGATAGATTGTACTGAGTCTGGCCCCTTAAGTTCAAGCTTTGCCACCCAAACTTTTGCGGCATCTTCCGGAAACTCAGCTGCAAAAGCTTTTAACTTTACGGCATCCTTCTCTGTTACCAGCGCCATATCGGCGCCGGACTTATTACAAAGTGTTATGATTTTCTTTAGATCCTCGGAGCGAAAAGGATAGTGATCCGAATAAACAAGGGTTTCCACAACGGTCGCGCCTTGCTTTTTACACATCTGCAGAAATGAACCAGGATCAGCAATCCCGCAAGCAACCACGGCCTGCATTCCATTTAAACTCTCCTTTGAACGTTTATCACCTGTTTGAAGGTTTTCGAATTCAGTAAACTCAAAGGGAATAAAGTAAGAAGGAACCTCTGTAGGAACAATTTTGAGCCACTCATTCTTTTTTTCTTCAGAAATGCTTTGAGATTTTGTGAATAAAATTAAATGAGCTCTTTTTAAAGATGACACCCACTCCCGCCCTCGCCCCCAAGGAAGCGGATTCAAATCTTCTAGATCTTTTGAGGAGTCAATCAAAACGATATCAAAATCACGATTTAGTCTACGATGTTGAAAACCGTCATCAACAATAATCATTTCAGGTTTTTCAATTTCATAGGCCCAACGAGCCGCTTCAGATTTGCTCGGGCCTACATAAACGGGAACATCGGGAAAGGTTTTAGCGATCATGTAGGGTTCGTCGCCATACATTTTTGCTGAGCTTTCTTCCAAGCTCACTCGAGAAATCAACTTGGCGTCGGCTTTATAATTACGGCTAACAACAACTGTTGAAACATTTCTTTCTCTACAGACCTTCAAAAGAGCCAACACGATCGGAGTTTTTCCCGAGCCACCTACCGTTAAATTACCGACGCTGATCACTTTGGCAGGCACTCGAATGGTTTTTATCAACTTCTTATCGTAAAGGGAATTGCGAAAAGAACTGAGTGCTCCGTAAATACGCCCCAATGGAGAGCTCAAGTTCTTCAGTTTCATGCAAAATACTTTTCTAGGCGAGCTGCGACTTTCTCGGTGGCACCACGATTTCCAAGACGATTTTTAAGTTCACGTAAGTTTGCAATCACTTCACCGCGATAAGCAGGGTCTTCGATTGCACGACTCATTAAACGCGTAAGCTCCTTTAAATTCGCCCTTTCTTGAAATCTCTCCGGAACAACCTCCTTTTCCATAATTAAATTTACGATTCCAAAAAACTTCACGCCATGAACAAGCAGGCGCGCCATCAAAGCCGTAAAAGCAGAAACTTTGTATATGATGACCATAGGTTTCTCCAACAAACCAACCATCAAAGTCGCTGTTCCTGAGGCGGCAAGAACCACATCCGTTAAATGAATCATGTCCATAGGGTCACTTTTTAAAAGCATATATGGAAAATTTAAACCATCTAACTTTTCGGCGAGCTGCTCTTTCTCAACTGACGGAGCCGCCAAAACAGCAACCATTACGTTTTTATTTTTGCGATAGAGCTCAGTCGCCACCTGCATCAAGATTGGCAAGTGATGTTCAATTTCTTTTTTTCGACTTCCGGGCATGAGCCCCACAACAACCTGGTCGTCTTTGATTCCACACTTGCGTCGATGCATTTTTCGGTACTCATCCTGGAAGTACTTTTCGTCAAGCTCGTCCAAAAGCGGATGACCTACAAATTCACAAGGAACACCTTTTTCATCGTAAAACTTCTTTTCAAACGGAAAAACAACGAGCACCTCTGTGCAATACTTCTTCATTATTTTAACTCGGCCCTTTTTCCAAGCCCAAACCTGCGGAGAAATATAATAAACTGTCGGAATTCCAAGCGTGTGCAGTTCTTTTGCGAGTTTTAAATTAAAACCCGGATAATCCATGAGCACGACCGCCTTTGGTCTTCTCTTTTTTGCTTCATCGACAAGCTTGTTAAAGACTGCCTTAATCTGATCGTAGTGAGCTAAAACTTCTGAGACTCCGACAACCGCAAGCTCTTCTGCTTTGCCGAACCGTTCGAA
>JBFWYS010000333.1:0-4874 GCA_050186175.1 Pseudobdellovibrionaceae bacterium | reverse complement strand
CTCGTTTTGGATACCGCAGCTCAGCGGCCAGATCTATTCGATGACTGGCATGGTCACCCAGCTCCATCTGATGGCGGATGCGCCCGGTGTTTATACCGGCAGAGCGGCAGAGATCAATGGCAGGGGTTTTGCCGATATGACGTTTGTTGTGAAATCTCTATTGGAAGCTGATTTTGACCAGTGGATCGAAGAGGTGAGGAGATCTCCCCTTCAACTCAGCGAGCTTAATTACAACGAATTAGTCAAACCTTCGGAGAACAACCCCATTACACTCTATTCAAATGTAGAAAAGGATTTATTCAATAAAATAGTTATGAAATATTGACGTAACACCTTAAAGCGGCATGATGGATAACTTTTTCACAGGTAAATTGACTTTAGATGCCTTGCCTCACGTTTGGTACACGATCGGAGGAACGGTATTTATTGCCGTCATGTTCCTAGCGATTGCAGTCTTTCTGACTAAAACTAAACGCTGGCAATGGATCTGGCAGGAATGGCTGACATCGACCGACCCCAAAAAGATCGGGGTGATGTACATCATTTTTGCCATTCTGATGTTTTTTCGCGGCATGGTCGATGCCGTGATGATCTGGCTCCAGCAGTCGGTTGCCGTGGACTCGCAGGGATTTCTTAGCGCAGATCATTTCCAACAGATTTTTACTTCTCATGGCGACATCATGGTCTTTTTTGTGACCATGGGCTTTTTCTTCGGGATCATGAACTTGATCATCCCTCTTCAAATCGGCGCCCGAGACCTGGCCTTTCCTTTCTTGAACTCCCTTGGGTTCTGGCTGACTGTCGCAGGCGGCGTCTTGATCAACTTGTTTTTTGTGATCGGGGGAGATTTTGCGAATACCGGCTGGCTGGCGATCACTCCTTTATCAGAACGGGAGTTCAACCCCGGCGTTGGGGTCGATTATTTGATCTGGAGCTTGCAGCTATCGGGACTCGGCAGCTTGCTTGCAGGCATCAACTTTATCGCGACGATCTTAAAAAAACGCGCTCCCGGCATGACCTTGATGAAAATGCCGCTTTTCGTCTGGACATCTTTTTGCGGCATGGTCCTCGTCATCTCCGCATTCCCTGTTCTGACAGCGACCACGCTGCTTCTTTGGCTCGATCGTTTTGCGGACTTGCACTTCTATACAGCCAGCTTCGGCGGCAATCAAATGATGTACTTTAATCTCATTTGGATGTGGGGCCATCCCGAAGTCTACATTTTAGTCCTGCCGGCATTCGGCATGTTTTCAGAGATCATCTCCACATTCTCTCAGAGAAAAATTTGCGGATATGCCTCGATGGTATTTGCGGCGGTCGCTATCACCTTCCTTTCCTTTTTGGTGTGGCTCCACCACTTTTTTACCATGGGGGCCGGCGCCGATGTGAACTCGTTCTTTGCGATTATGACGTTTTTGATAGCCATTCCGTCGGGCGTCCAAGTCTTCAATTGGATCCTGACGATGCATAAAGGAAAGATCGTCTTTGCTTCTCCGATGTACTGGTCGATCGGGTTCATCTGCATCTTTATGCTAGGCGGCATGGCTGGCGCCCTGCTTGCTACTCCTCCAGCAGACTACCAGGTGCATAACAGCCTGTTCCTAGTTGCCCATTTTCATACAATGATCGTCGGCGTCGCACTGTTCGGGATCTTTGGGGGCATCACCTATTGGTTTCCGAAGTTTGCAGGCTTTACCCTGAATGAAAGGCTCGGCAAATGCGCTTTTTGGCTGTGGCTGGTCGGCTTTTTGGTCTCGTTCATCCCCCTCTATCTTTTAGGATTCATGGGCGCGACCAGAAGATTGGACCACTACTCCGCATCAACTGGATGGCAGCCATTGTTCATTACATCGGCCATCGGGATCGGCATCATCATTTGCGGAGTCATCGTTCAGATCGTTCAAGTCATTGTGAGCATCAAAGAAAAAAAACAACACCTGGACCTCACCGGCGATCCCTGGAATGCAAGAACGCTGGAATGGGCCACCGCATCGCCGCCTCCATTTTATAATTTTGCCGTGATCCCGAAAGTCTCTTCTGAAGATGAATTTTGGGAAATGAAGCAAGAAGGACGGAAGCTATCAAAGCGGTATGAGGATATTGAACTGCCTAAAAATACAGGCATGGGAATCTACATTTCCGGATTCGCATTGTTATTTGGGTTTGCCATTGTGTGGGAAATTTTGTGGCTGGCCGCCCTTGGCATCATCGGCTCGATCGTCTGCATCATCATCCGTTCCTTCGATGACAATACGGAATACGTGCTCTCTGCTGCGAAAGTGAAGAAGATCGAGACATCAAAAAAAAGGGTTAAGCGATTGTGGAAGACGACGTAAAAATTTTCGGGTTCTGGCTCTATCTGATGACCGATCTTGTGATTTTTGCCGTGCTGTTTGCTACATTCATTGTTTTGCGCAATAACACCTTTGGAGGGCCGTCCGGCCACGATCTCTTTCAGCTTGGCCCAGCGTTTGCAGAGACGTTGATCCTGCTGACAAGCAGTTTTACCTGTTCGCTGGCAACCCTTGCAATTCAGCGAAAACAAAAAAACAGGGTCATCTTCTGGTTTGCCGTGACATTTCTTCTAGGAGTTTCATTTCTAACGATCGAACTTTCAGAATTTTCCCAATTTATCCATGAAGGGGCCGGGCCGGAGCGCAGCGGCTTCCTCTCATCCTTTTTTACACTCGTCGGCACGCATGGGCTGCATATCTCCATCGGATTATTGTGGATGCTCGTTGCAATGGTCCAGGTTTGGACAAGAAAACTTTCAGCTCCCGATATCTCCAGGTTGTACCGGCTCGCGTTTTTTTGGCACTTCCTGGATATCGTATGGATCTTTATTTTTACCGTTGTTTATGGAATGGGGCACCTTCAATCATAGGTTCGTTGCATGCATTCAAAATCACTCGCAGCGCGCATCGTCGGATTTGTATCGTCGTTGGTATTGACGCTGACTGCTTTCTTAGTGTTCTACCGTCCCGATTTTTTTAATCTTGATATGAACTCGATCGTTGCACTGCTGCTGACTCTTGCTGTCCTTCAAGGGATCGTCCAGTCTATCTTTTTTTTAAACATCTTGAATGAAAAAGGCCCTAGATGGAATTTGATCGTGTTTGCATCCACCCTTTCGATTGTCATCATCATTATCGTCTTTTCCATCTGGATCATGCACCATTTGAACTGCAATATGATGTGCCATTGAAAAATCGACTGCCGCAAATTCCAAGGACTTGACTGCCGGTCCGTTCTCTGATAAGAATAAAATTATTTGACGCAAGGAGACATTTAAAATGAGACGCCTTCAATCATTTCTTCTTACTTTTGTTTTGCCAATCGCAGCCGTCTGCTGCGTTGTCTGGGGATGCGACACAAAGAACAATAGCATGATGCATCTATGCAAACACACGTATGCCCTGTGCACATCAGCTTTATGCGTTCCGCAGCCTGGAGATCCCACTAAAGCGATCTGTTTTTGCGATGTCGAAGAGGGCGCCAGCATGGGCACGGTCCCTTGTAATGAGCTGCAACCAACGACGGATGACAAGGGGATTATGACAGTCTACTCGACCTATTCTTTCAAACAATACAGCGAAGGGAAACAGGGGATGCAATGCCCTGCCGGGACGCCTTGGACCTGGTGCTTGAACAAGAAATGCACTGTTGATCCAACCGATGCAAACAAGGCTATCTGCACATGCGATGTGGTCCGAACAGAAGATTGGATGACATTAGGCGGGAACTGCGACACTGCCACCTGTGCAACTGGTTACTGGTCAGGCGTTACCATGAGCACTTACAATGATGGAAACGTATTTTTGATGAAAGCTCTTGGGATGGACACATCTCCAGTGAAATGGTGTCCTGGGGCAAACCCATGAAAATTCTCCGCCATCTTGTTCCTCTCTTCGGAGCTATTGCTTTAATTGCGCTATTCTTCTTGCTTCCGGAGTCGCCAGGCCCAGGATGCGCATCCTGCGCTTCGAACAGTCCCTATCTGCCTCTTATTGGCGCTGGATATTTTTCGTTGCTTATCGCTTGCTCATTGCTGTTCCCTTCTTTTCCTACGCGAACTCTTGCGCGTGGAGGATTGACCTGGTCGATCGTGCTGGCTGCAGCGCTGACCTATCTCCATTTACCGCTATGGTGTCCGCTTTGTCTCATTGCTCACGTATGTCATATTTTGATCTGGACGGTGTGGGTTATCGCTCCTTCAGAAATCAGCGAAAACAAATCTTCGGGATTTAAAGAGCGGATCTGCTTAGCTGCTTTTGCACCCATTTCCGTGGTTGCTCTGTTCAGCTGCATGAACCTCACGCTGATGGCCTACGGTTTTAAAATAAATCACCCTGCCATGCAAACAGGATTGAAAGTTGGAGATCAAGCGCCAGAATTAATATTGGGGACGATCGGAAGCGGCGATGAGGGATATATCATTAACTTCGTTTCTTCCAACTGCCCCTATTGTAAAGAGCAGAACGGGATCTTAAATACATTGGCCAGCAATAGCCATCGGATCATCAATGTCAGCGAAGCTCCTTTTCCAGCTTGGGCTCAAGGTTCGACTGATATGCAATGGGCAGAGGATAAAGATGGCGCCCTGCGGCAACTCTTCCAAGTTGCGGGCTATCCGACCCTTTTTGTCATCGATCGGGAAGGGAAAGTTGCACAAGTGATCGTTGGAGTGCCAACGAACTTGAAAGCAGATTTGAAAGCGGCTCTTGCTAAAATTTAAGTATTTCCAGGCAAAAAAAAGCCTCGATTAGTTACCTAATCGAGGCGAATGAAAAACTTGGCAGCGACCTACTCTTCCATACTCTTGAGTACAGTACCATCGGCGATGAAGGGCTTGACTTCTGAGTTCGGTATGGGAT
>JBFWYS010000332.1:0-4886 GCA_050186175.1 Pseudobdellovibrionaceae bacterium | reverse complement strand
AGTTTCGATCAAAACCAGATTCTACGTTTAAAATCATATTTTCCGAAGGGGATCTATAGGTCATTGATTTTCGAGTTGACCATCGCTCCAACGTAACAAGTTCCTCCTTTAATACCCGAACAGTGCTCTGTTGGAAGTCGGCGCAGGATCACCTTAGGGAATGACCAAGACATTTACAAAATCTGGATAGCCTGGGTCAAACTTAGTTTGACTCCAAACAGCTCCACCGAACTTGAAGTCATTAAGCGTGCGCTCAACCACTCCGCCGATGTTTGATTCGATAACGATGGGAGCTCCCTGTCCTCGAGGTGTTAGGATAACGGTATAGTTGAGATCCGGCATTGGGTTTGTGAAGGTAACTCTAAACAATGAACCGTAGGGGACAACAGAAGCAATTCCATTACCCTTTTCCACTGTCAGGGTGGTCATATTGAGAAGGGCTGACATCATTGTAGGCGTGCCTCCACCGCTGCCAGCGCAGCCGACCACTGTTTTTGCATTGGCGGGACCACTGAAAGTAAGTTGTAATGGAAATTCGAGATTTTTTAAGGGGCGCACAAGATTTGATTGATCAAAACTCAATATCAATTTTCCCATAGGCGGCGATGCGCTCGTGACTAGAACTTTGATGCTACCGATGGCATTGTCAATCACAAGTGTTTGTGAAAGTGAAGACGCTTTCTCACCGAGTGCAGCTAAGGGAGGCGTGGTTGGTCCGGTCGGAATACTCTTTAAATTGATAACCTGAGGTGAAAAATTGGTGGAATCAATGGGAGCTGCCAAATTGGACAAATTGCCAGAATTGAACATCGAACTGCAAAGAGCTCCGTTGGATATACTTTGAGTGACAGCTCGTTGCAAATCAAGTGAACTTAACTTTTCACTGAGACCTCTATTTTCTTTACCTACACTAATCAACATGGATGACATGGCCATCACAATAACGCCCAAGACGACGGCCATAGCCAAGACCTCGATAAGGCTGATCCCTTTATTATTGGAGATTTGAATATTCATGGTTCCACGCGGTTTCATTACTTGATTTTAATCGGACATAACAAAGTATGCCTTAAGCATGAGCGTTACAATTTGAGACACTGTATGAAGAGATTTTTTAAATACTTCGATAAGAGGTCGGGTTTTAACCACAGGACAGGATACCTCCATTCAGCACGTCGGACAACGGACCGCCATTCTAACGGCAGTGACGGCACCCTGAAAAACCGATCGTGCGATTTGGAGTTACTTGGAATGATGTTATTTACCTCTGACCTCGTTACTTAGCAGGAATAATATCCTTAACGAAAATCACACGTCCATTACGTTCGCCTACTACGCATGTAATATCTTGATTTGATATGTATCCGAGGATGTGAAGTGTTGCATCTGTTCCAGATAGTAAATACCAGTCGTATGTAGCGGTAGACTCTTTAAAGTGGGCAATAGAAATCTGCCCGAACTTTGGGGTATCGCGGTTAATGCGCCCACAATATCTTTGATTAGCGGCAAAGACCGAGGTAGCAGAAAAAAATAATACAGACAACAAAGCTGCTTTCATTTGGAACTCCTTGTTCGAAAATGTAAAGTATCTTAAATCCTTATTTGGTTTTGTAAACTGACAATGAAAGACTTGCGAAAGGCATGCCGCTCAAAAATGTTTTCAGTTTGAGACTAAGCAGAGGACTCTGTTAATTTTATAGACAGGTCTTTGCGGAGTTGACGAGTCGCCTCTTCTACGGCGGCGGCATTCCCTCGACCCCGCTCCTCTAAAACGTTGAACAATAACTTGAACAAAGGTCGACTTTGTCGACCCAAGGGGTCTGCTATTTAGAAGTACATTTAGAGGAACAGGTAACTTCAAGACAATTTCGGAAAACAAGAACGATTAAGGAAAGTCAGAACCGTAGCCGCCGCCTGCATCTCTGCCACTTGCGCCGCCACCGTTACCACCACCGCACTTTGAAATTGTTCGTCCCTTAGAATCAACAATTCGTGTTCTAGAGATACGCGCCTTTAGAGTGTAACGTCCGTCAGCAGTTCTATAGTCCGTTCCAAAGAATGAACTGCTCACAGATCTTGTTTGTAATTTTTGAACTCCATTTTTACTTTTCAACACAAGAACGAGATCTCTCGTAAATGATACTTCTTTGCCGCTGATAGCTCCGCAGTTAAACCACACTCCATCAGAACTCGTATCACCACCGCCTGGATCGTAAGGCTCTGGCGTTGAATCAGGACCACCGTAATCAGCCCACGCTATCGTTGCAGTTAACACAGAAAACATTAACACCGTTAAATACTTCATCATATCGATTCTCCTTTTCTGAATCTGTTTTCGACATCGAACGCTGTCGTTTATGGTGGCGCAGACTGAAAGTTTCTAGAGGAAATTTACTAAAAAACAAAAGGAAAAGGTGATAAGTGGTAAACATTGCAATGAAAAAGATTTTGAGATTGCACAGTTACCCTCCATCAACCTTCCATCCCCAGTCGTCACTACATATGTAATATCTATCATTTACAACGCGTTGTTGTCTCCTTCGGAAGGGAAGGGGAGCTCTTGCAGAAGATTTTGAATTTTAGCGAATCGCAAACTTCTTTCCAGATTTTAAAATGCCCTCAAGCTTTGAAGAGTATCCCTGTGGACAAGTAAATAGGTCGACATAGGTGATTCCACCTTCAGTCGAGGAAACTTCATACGCCTGCCTACAAGTTTCTTCCAAGACGTCGACATGTATATCGTAGGCAATCGAAAGTTTGTCTTCGGTAAAGGTTCCGACGACTTTGTCGCTCATTAAAAGTTCGTTTCCATGAACTGTTAAAATCAAACTTTCCTTAAAAAAAGACTCTGCAAGTGCGATCAGGGTCTCCTCTTTTTTTAAACTCACTATGACAGTTTCGGTGCTAGTCTCTCCGTTGTTGAGAGTATAAGTGGCGAACCCTGTCCAATCTCCAGCCCAACCAGCCTGTGCTGAAACGCCAACAAATAACAAGGTAGAAAAAATAAAGGTCTTAAACATCGAATCCTCCGTGAAACATATGGTGTTGCTAATAGCATCAGCAATCATCGCTGACGGGTCAACAGGCATTCAAGAGTTTTGTAGCTCCTGGTGCTTTCAACGCAACATGCGGGAAAGCTCGAAATTGTAAGTGATCCTTCCGTTCAGTGACAACTTAAAAAACGAACATGCCCCGCCGCTCCCCAAACTTCATAGCCATAAACGATTCTAAATTTATATCTGTTGCAGAGCTCATTAAATGGATTGGATCTTATCTTGACACCTGAATAGTCAAATAAATTCATTTTCGGATTACTTGCGAAAAGCTCTGTTTCAAAACTCTGATAGGATCCACTAAGCGAAACCCTTTCTAACAGCGAATTGTATTTAAAAGTTTCACTTGTCAGTCCAAGTGGGTGAACAGACTTTAAGGAAAGGCTTTTAAGCATTGGCATTTTCGAAAATATTCGAGGATCAAGGCTCTGGGCATTTGCAAGAAAAAGATCCAATGATTCAACCTTCGAAAGACCATTAAAAATTTCTGGATCTATCGTTGATCCGTTCAAATCGAGTTTAAGAGTTTGAACCTTTTTTGTTCCCATAAAAATATTGGCGGGCATCGGCGCCTTTTGGTTGTCACAAAAGGTGATTCTTGGCCCTGCGTAGTCTTTGAATATCCCTACAATAATTTTTTCGAGTTTCTGGCAGGGAATATGAATTCCTGCATAACGTAAGTTCGCAAATGCGCCTGGCTCTATTTCTTGAAGATTTGGTAGATCTAATCCAAAAGAGGTTAAGTAAGTTAAACCATCAAATGCCCCTGCCGGAATTTGAGTAACTTCAGATGCCGTAATGGAAAGACTCTTAAGCTGTGAAAGGCCCTCAAATGCACCTGGATTTAACGCTGCCATTTTTTGGGCTCCGCCACCACCGAGCCACAATGTCTCAAGAGAGGTGAGGCCTCTGAAGGCTCCGGGCTCAAATCCCGCCGCTGGCGCAAAATCGAAACGGATCGAGTTAACATTGCTTAATCCGTCAAAGTCTCCTGGCCGAGGCGACTGATGAAACTCTCGAATATAAAAAAACGAGGCTCCTTGGCTTCCTGTGATTTGCGCAAGATCTTCAGAAGAGACTTCATGACAGTTGGTCAAATGGGTTTCTCTTAGCAAAATTTCCTGAATTTCTTGCGAGCGATCACAGATCCCATGGCTGGTGACGACCGGCAAACGCTTCACTGTTTGGCTTTCAAGGCGTGCTACGATTTGGTTGGATAGGTCGTATCGAGATTGGGATCCTTGTGGCAGTTCAAATCCAGTGAGTCCTGCGAACTCGTGGTGAATAAGTCGATATTGCTGATCTTCTGTTAATTTCAAAAAAGTATTTGAATCACAGGTAATTTTAGGGCCCGATATTTTTTTATCAAAGCGACATACTTTTTGCGTCTCCTGAACTTTGACTTCTTCCTGTTGGCACTCGATATAGGTGTATGGCTGAAAAGTACGGTCATCTAGTTTTTTTACTGCTGTCATTTCAAGCATTTTCTGGGTGTAGAGTTCGACTGACTCTCCATTCGAAAACTGCAGAGGATTTTTTGAATTTCGATGTCCATCGCTCGAGATCCAACGATGTAAATCGTCGCGAATGATTTGAATACGCTCCTCACACGGATCACCGCCACCGGTAGCGATCCCGCCAGCAAGAACAGTAGACGCCGGTGCAAAAAGCCAAAACACGAATATACTCAGATAAACTCTAATAAATTTGAAACTCATAGAAGCTCCTTCTATATCAATAAGCACTTTTGTCGTGATTTATTTTCTAAGGATGAAATTCTTGCTGGCAGGACCTTTGTAAAGCAAAGTCTAAAGAACGCCATAGTATTTTTGT
>JBFWYS010000331.1:0-4898 GCA_050186175.1 Pseudobdellovibrionaceae bacterium | reverse complement strand
GGAGAGCTCAAGGCCCTTGCAAAAGGTGATACAACAATCACGGTTAAAGATTCGACAGGGGCGACGGCTACTTCACTTGCGATTCGAGTGATGGATGGATCACAGACACCACCTCCAGGCGAATGTCCACTTGGTGATCCAGCGATCTGCGAGTTGATCTGTCAATTTCAACCAGATCTTCCTTTTTGCTCTGGTAAGTAATTTTTGAATTTAGATTAAAGTGGAGACCCCGAGGTTTAGGCCTTGGGGTTTTTTTTTAGGGGGCTTTTGCATGGGGATGGATGGATGGTTCGCGACGTTTTCATTATTTACAGCCTTAATAGGTACAACATTGTGCGGCCATCCATGAGCGGGCCTTTCTGACGGCCTTCCTGGCCGTCAGATCAAAATGCATTCTTCTGCGAGATATCTTCTAGGAAATAGTTTTCTATGTATTGGAGAATATTTGGTCTGCCGACCATGGATGGTCGGCAGAAAGGCGTTCTCAGGACGGATGCACTTTGCATGGCGATCACTGCTGTAAAAACTGAGAGCTCCGCTTCACCTTAGTCCTAAAATCAAGAACATTCTTTCCTCGCAAACAAAAAAACAAGCAGATCCCTTGACAACGAATTCGGTTCAAGACAAAACTGAATGAATTGACTTTTTAATAAAGTATCTTTGAATCCCAAAGATTACAGAAAGGGGGGCGTTCATGAATCCTTCAAGAATCATGACTTCATCGACAAAAATTATTTCTCTTCTACCAGTGGCAATTGTCATTAGTGCTTCCTTTCTGGGATCCCAGCCCTAACCTTCAAAAGACACGAAAAAGAGAAATTGTTGTCTGAGCTTACGAGCTTGGTCGGCATGGACGTTTTAAAACGCGTTTACTGCAGCTGAATTTCAAAGCATTCACTGTGTAGGAACGCTGAACCTGCAATTTTGGGAATTAAAAATGAATAGATTATGGAAAATGTGGACTCGATTCCTGTTTTTGGACGTTTCCCCATTAATTAAAATAGGAAAAAAGAAAATTCTGGAGATCTCTGACTTCCCAGAATTGCCTTTGGAATTAGATCCAAGGACACAGATTATAGATACCACGAAGGTAAACTGGACTTCGGGCCGCGCGTTGCTTTGGACAATGGCGTGGCAGATGCGAAAGCATCTGACCTTTTCGACGTCATTGTATTTCATCGGAGCTTTATTCTCGTTATTAGGGCCGCATTTTGTTTACCAATTCGTGGCTTTGATTCGTAAAGGAATTACGACAGAAAAAGATCTTTATGAGGGCATTTTTTATGCTTCGATGTTGGGAGTTTCTGGATTTTTATCCGGAGCCCTCTTTCAGCAGTTCTTCTATCAAATGCTTAAGTCATTTCAGATTGCCTTGAATATTTTAAATAAAAAAATATTCGAACATTCTTTGCAGTTGTCTCTTGAGGCACGGCAAAAAAGCTTAGTTGGTGATATTGTGAACCACATGAGTACGGACAGCGAAACGGCAGGTGATATGGCAGGGGGGGCTTTGCTTCCTGATGCCATTAACACCGCTGTGGTCTTGGTCGCCGTCACGGTCATGCTTTTTTACTACATCGGTGTCTCGGCAGTGGGGGCGTTAGGTGTTCTTGTTTTACTTGCGCCGATTACTAAAAAAATAGCTAAAAGATTTAGTGATCTAGATGACGAACTCATGGCGAAGAGAGATGAGCGGGTTACAGTGCTTTCTCAGGCAATGAATGCCATTCGTATCGTCAAGTATTTCGTTTGGGAAAAAAGTGTTTACAAAGAAGTCGAAAAAATTCGCAACGAAGAATTGAGCAGCCGAAAAAAAATGGCCCGTGCCGAGCTTTTGGCGACGGTTATGTATATATCGGTTTCGACCGTCGTTCTCTTTGTCGCGTTAGGAACTCATGCATGGCGAGGAATGCCGTTACCGCCTGAGTTGGTATTTGCCTGTATTTCGTTGTTCAACCTTTTACAGGAGTACTTCGGAAACTTATCGAGATTGCTCTCGCGAATTGCATCAGCGTTCGTTAGTGCGGGGAGGATTTCAAAATTTTTATCGCAGCCAGTAGTTGGGCTGGATTTGCCATTTGGAAATGAAGAAAGTTTCGAGAGAAAAAGTGATTTGAGTGTCAATTTCTCGAGCTTTTCTTGTACTTACGAAGGAACCCAAGAAATTTTGTCGAATTTAAACTTCAGAGTTGAACCAAGAGAATCGCTTGCGATTGTTGGACCGGTCGGTGCCGGTAAATCAACACTTTTGCTTGCTATCCTCAATGAAATTAAGAACACAAAAGGCAGAATTCAGTTTTTGCGTGGAACAAAAGAATGTGTGCGGCCGAAAATCGCCTTTGTTCCTCAAGAAGCCTATATCATTAATGATTCGCTTCGCGAGAACATCATTTTTGGATCGATTCATTCGGCACGTCTGCACGAGGCAACAACGGCAGCTTGTCTTGAAAAGGACATCGTTGGATTGCCCCAAGGACTTGAGACGGAAATCGGTGAGCGGGGAGTTAACTTATCGGGTGGTCAAAAGCAGCGCGTGAGTTTAGCGCGCGCGTATTTGCAAAATCCTGAGTTGGTTTTACTCGACGATCCACTTTCGGCGGTTGATGTTAAAACCGAGAGTGTGCTTGTTGAAAGGCTGTTATTCGGAGCTTGGAAGAATCATTTAAGAATTGTCGTCACTCATCGTCTAGAGAGTCTTGCGCGTTTCGATCGAGTTCTTTTTCTTAAGGACGGTCGAATTCAGGGTTGTGCTCCACTTAATGAGCTGATCAAAACAAATGAAGACTTTCGGGCTTTTTACATCAGTCACGAACTCACGCAAGGAGAAAGACACCCTACAGATCTCGATGAAAAAGCTGTCACTGCAAAAGCACTTAAAAAAGAAGAGGGCTCCGGACGAGTGACTGAAGACGAAGATCGGGAGCTTGGAGCCGTTAAAGGCTCAGTGTATTTTGATTACATCAAGTTTTTGGGGGGGCAAAACTCTAAAACGAGACCGTGGATTTTAGGGTGGATCTCTGTTTTTGTCTTGGCATGTGTCGTATTCCCGCTCCTGCAAAAAGGATGGCTTGCTTACACGTCAAATATTCAGACAGGAAAAGCGCACGAGAATCAATCGTGGTTAATGGCTCTTTTTGACTCTATGGGAATGTATGACTGGGCGGCGAGTCCGTTTGTTTCTGTTTTGTGGTACGGAGTTTTTGGAATGTTCACTTTCTTGGCCATCTTGCTGAGTGATTTAATGTGGCTTGAAAGAGGAATTCTTGCAGGAAAAACAATGCATGAACAAATGTTGAAAAGTGTTTTGGCGGCACCAACTCGATTTTTCGATTCGACGCCAGTGGGGCGTATCCTGCAAAGATTTTCTAGAGATGTTGAGTCAGTTGATATCCATTTGACTTTCACAATGGAAAATACGATTTCGTGTTTCTTCCATGTGATGATGACATTGGTTTTGATTGTCACAGTTTTACCAATCACAGCAGTCCTGATCGGACCCTTGATGATTCTTTACTACGTTGTACAAAAGGATTATCGAATTTCTGCGCGCGAAGCGAAACGATTGGACTCGATCGCAAGATCTCCGCGTTATGCACATTTCAAAGAAACTTTGCAGGGCTTAACGGTCATCCGCGCGTTCTCAAAGCAGAGGTGGTTTATGGAGCAATTTTATCAAAAACTCTATCACGGACAGAAAATGTTCTATGGCCACTACATGCTCAACCGTTGGTTCTCGTCGCGAGTTCCATTGATTGGCGGAATCGTAGCAATTACCACGACTTTGTGTATTGTATTTTTTGCGTATCACGGAAAGATAACAGCCGGAATGGCGGGTCTTCTTACGGTTTATTCTCTCTCCTTTTGGGGGTATTTAAACTGGGGAATTCGAATTTTTGCCGAGCTCGAAGCACGATTGACATCGGTCGAGAGAATTAAATTTTTCTCAAATCTCGAGAGCGAAAAATCAGTTTACAGTCAGCCTGAGATACAAACTCCTGCATCTTGGCCAGATCGAGGGGAAATTGTTTTCGATAAAGTGCAAGCACGGTATGCAAAACATTTACCGCTTGTCTTAAAAGAAATTTCATTCCGAGTTCCCGCAGGAGCGCGAGTGGGATTTGTGGGGCGAACAGGCGCCGGAAAAAGCACTCTGTTTCAAGCTCTTTATCGATTTATCGAGATCGAGTCCGGAACAATTTCTCTAGACGGAATTGATCTCTCAAGTGTTCCGCTTGAAAAGGCGAGGAAGTGCCTGGCCATTATTCCACAGGACCCCCTTCTTTTTATGGGGACCATTGTTTCGAATTTAGATCGCTACAATGACTACTCGGAAAAAGAGATTTGGGATGCGTTGGAAAAGGCCGGCCTTCTTTACTTTGTAAAGTCTCTTCCAGGTGGATTGCAGGCCAAAATCACTGAGAATGGGCACAATCTCAGTCAGGGGCAAAGGCAACTTCTTTGTTTGGCGCGCGCGTTGCTTGTAAATGCAAAGGTGATTGTCCTTGATGAGGCAACAGCAAGTGTTGATGTTCAAACGGATGCACTTTTGCAAAAGGTAATTCGCGAGTCATGTAAAGGAATTACGCTTTTGATTATCGCACATCGTCTGGGGACAGTCGCGGATTGCGATATGATTGTTGAGATTGATGATGGAAGGTCACGAATTTTGGAGAAGGACGCGATTGTGTCGGTGGAGTCGGTGACTTAGGATTTACGATCCTAGAATCTTTTTCAAATTCAGAAGCTGCATCCTGACAATCGGGGGCGTCCATGCTCAGTACTTTTCAGTACGCTCGTCGCGCTGGCCGGTATTTCTTAAATAGGACTCCTGGCCACGTTGGCCAGGAGTGAACCCTCTCATGGATGGATTTACGATGCGGACAACTAAGTAAACTATT
>JBFWYS010000330.1:0-4903 GCA_050186175.1 Pseudobdellovibrionaceae bacterium | reverse complement strand
TGTTCTTCAACTTGAGCCATGCGGGGAACGCCTCCTTGCGCGACACGTTGACTCTCTTCTTTATTGTGACAAAAAAAAATGCGCTTGCAACAAAAAGCTCAACTCTATGACGGGGGATGTCTATACTCTTGGGTATGGCTAAGAAAAAAAGTTCTCCAAAATCGAAATCGGTGAAGAAAAAAAAGAAGGTCGTAGCAGAGAAGCAGCCGAAGAAAAAAGCAGAAACGTCGGCAAAAAAAAGCTCAAGAAAAGCCGAGAAGATTGTGATCGATGCTCGGAAAGGCTTGGTTTTCACCTCTGAAAAGGAGCTTTATGAGTATTTTAAAAAAGATATCGAGATTGTGGAGCAAGAATATTTTTCTCTTCGCCAGGCTGGAGACTTTTCAAACAAGCAGCAGGATCGGCTCGAAGAATATTTAGACGACACACTCGAAAGGCCCCACGAAATTTGGATGGATAAGGAGACTCTGGGCGACGGAAGTTCGACGGTCCTGCATCATTTTATCGCGCAGTATGTAGGCATCGGAGGAAAACGTTTTTGGTATGTGGTCGCCGCCTACATCTCAGATGAGATGCCACGATTTGTTTTTTTACATTTTGCCACCCGCCATGAGAGTCTCGTCGAAAATTACAGAAGGGGAGAGTTGCTCTACGACCGTTCGCAAGAGGGAGTCGAAGATGCCGCTTTAGAAGGCGATGCTCTTTCCGAGGGCGATCCACTGGGTGCGGGATTATTTGGAGCTATGCTGAAAGTGCGTAACGAAAAAGATATTCCAATCGCAGACTTTAAGAAATTTTCTACATTGCGTGAGGAAACCATTGAAAATGGCGACGAGATTTGGCGCAATCAGGATTTTCACGGGAATACGCTGGTGACCTTCATCAAAGAGTTTAGCGAGGAAGAAGCGGGTGAGGAAGTGAGTTACGTTGTGATTACTCAGGAAGATGCGACGAGTAGTGTGCACGCATTGCTTTTTTCTTTTCCAACGAAGGATAAGAGTTTGTTGGATAGATATAGGCACGGAGAAAATATGCAAGCCGAAGAAGTTGTACAGGAGTCAAGTCACTAACTCCTACGGCGTTGTGCAAAGTGCTCCGGCCATTCCCGTATAATCTCCATTCGGAATCGTAGAGTTTCTATAACTATTAAATGGATGCAAACTCTGAAGAACATCAGGGCGCGTTTCGCCGGTCTTCGGATCTTTCGCATAGTCATTTGGATTGGCATGAAATACCGGTATTAACGTATCCACTTTCGATGATAAATTTCCGTTTTGATAAAGCGATGTCGCCAGGGCATCGTAAGTGCCATCTGTGTCGCGAAGGTTGATTACAAAGCTGTATTGGCTAAATACATCCTGAATCGTACTGAGCTTCACTCCCTTAAGAGTTAAGATATCGTCGATTTCGGTCCAATCAATCTTTTTTAGGATTCCTGTGACTGCGGCGCCTCCGGCGCGAGGTTCAAGCCATAACTCAAGGGGATTCTGATCTAAAATAATATTTGCAGGATACGAGGCCATCCATCTGTAAAATACGATGGCGCTTTTTGCAGTTTTTAAACTCTCTGCAGTTATGTTCGTTGTAGTCCTAAAAGTCACTCTTACTTTATCAACAAAGGCTTTTCCGAAAACATCAACATAAGTGCGAACTTCCGCGTCGATAAAACTTCCTGAAATATGATTACACTGGACGACAGGTTTTGTTGTTGTGCTGGCGTCGGGAATTCGGCTGGAGTCCTCAGAACTGCCGGAAGTTGTTTTTCTTGATCCACATCCAGTAAAAGAGATTAAAGCGGTTAGGATCACTAGGACTAGTGGGGCGTTTAAATATTTATTTGCTGGTTTCATAAAAACTTCCTCTCCATCTCAGAGTGGAGCAAGCGGAGTGCCATGTCTCATCATGATACGGCGATATTTCTTGAAGAGTTTCATCGGCTTATGTTGTAATGGGTGTCTCATGATGAAACACATTGCTAACACACCTGTTATATTTTTATATGCGACTTTTTTTGGGCTCTCAGCTTGTTCAAGTTTGTCGAAAAAAAGTTCGGAGAAGTTTCTCCTGGAAGTCAAAGGCGAGCCTGGTCGCCGAGAGGTTTTAGAGTACATTTCAAAAAGTTTAGAGCAGAAATATTTTGAAGATGGTGTGATGAAAGAACAAGAGAGTACCACCCGATTTGCCGTGGCGTTTACGACACTCAAGGTTGAACCCGAAAAAGTTTTTTTCAAAGTGGAATCGCTTGCGCACGAGGGAGCTTTTGAGCTGGAAGATCTGGCGTTTCCTCCTAAAGGTGAACCCATGGATTTGGTTCTCACGACGAAAGAGGGAAAGGTCCTCAAAGCAGGGGACTATCCTCAAAATTCTACTTTTTATGTGCCTCCGGTCCCTCTACCAAAAGGCCCCGTGCAGATCGGCGATTCTTGGAAGTTTGAGACTCAATGGGTGAATATGAAAACGGGAGCGCCTTTTGTGCTCGAAATGGCCGTGATTTTTAAAGACGTTGAAACTTGCGGTTCCCAGAAGTGCGCGGTGCTCGATGTTTCTGGAGATGTCGCTTTAAACATCCAACAACAGTCTGTGGGTTTTTCGAGTGAGTTGACGGGATGGATGAGGTTTGGACTTACGAGCGGATCTTTAGACTCAACTGAAATTCGTTCCAGCGATAAATTGCAAACAGCCGAAGGAATGATGAAAATTTATTCTTGTCTCGGAATTCGTAGGCAAGGACGAGATAAATCGCTCGTCGACTGTCAGTGGCCGAGTCCTAATAACTAAGCGGTGTCTGAACCGCTTGACTTGAATAGCTGACAGTTTCTTCTAAGCAAGCAGTTAATATTTCTACACATTGAAGTGTTTACTCTAGAAAAACCGGAAAAATCATAGAGCAAAAATTCTAAGGGTTTTTGCTCTAGTGATTTTGTTTCTTTTTTTATTTCCTTTTCTGTTTTTATTGTTTACGTGTGGGGAATGAGCACTCACACATCCATTTCAGAAAATTTTAATTCGGTTCAAAATAAATCCAAAGTCTTAGATGATTTTTTTCCTTCAAAGACGCCAGCGACCTACATTCGATTCCCGATGGAGGGTGAGATCGGTGAAGTCGCAAAAGAGATTTTGACTCCTGAGTGTGTAAAATTTCTTTCTGTGCTCCACAAGAAGTATTCAGAGGCAAGAGTCTATATTTTAAGCCAGCGTAGAATCTCAGATAAACAAATCGCTCGAGAGGGAGGCCTGTCTCTATTGTCTCAGACCGCCGATGTTCGAGCCGCAACTTGGACTGTCACTGCGATTCCAAAAGACCTCCAAAAAAGGCACGTTGAAATCACTGGGCCCGCTGAAGCCAAAATGATCATCAGTGCGCTCAATTCTGGAGCGAACGTATTTATGGCTGATCTCGAAGATTCGTTATCGCCAACTTGGAATAATATTCTGAAAGGTCAGCGTGCTCTTTCTGAAGCCGTTCGTGGCTCGTTGACGTTTACAAGCGAAGTCGGAAAGAAATATGAGTTGGGGTCTAACCTTGCTACTTTGATCGTTCGTCCTCGAGGCTGGCATTTGTTAGAAAAAAACTTTTTAGTAGATCAAGAACCTATGAGCGCAAGTCTCTTTGATTTCGGTGTTCATTTTTTTAATAATTCAAAACGTCTGCTTGAGAACGGTTCTGGGCCTTACTTTTATCTTCCAAAGATGGAATCTTTCTTGGAGGCTCGGCTCTGGAATTCTATTTTTGACTTCTCGGAGGATTATTTACAGATTCCGCTGGGGACAATTAAATGTACGGCACTTATTGAAACCATCACTGCGGCCTTTCAGATGGAAGAAATTCTTTTTGAACTCAAAGAACATATCGTGGGGCTAAATGCGGGGCGCTGGGACTATCTATTTAGCCTCATCAAAAAATTTCATTCGCACCCCAACTTTGTCCTTCCCGATCGAAGTCAGGTGACAATGAACGCTCCATTTATGGAAGCTTATTGCAGACTGCTAGTGGCCACCTGCCATAAAAGAGGTGCGCATGCGATTGGCGGAATGTCAGCATTTATTCCAAATCGCAAAGAACCTCAGGTCACGGAGCAAGCGTTAAAGCAAGTTGCGGCTGATAAACAAAGGGAGTCAAAACTTGGTTTTGATGGAACCTGGGTTGCGCATCCGGATCTGATTCCGGTGGCCCGGCAGGAATTCGTAAATGTGCTCGGCGACAGAGATCATCAAAAAGAGGCTCAGGCGGTAATTCCAACTCAAGAATTTGGCAAACTGTTAAAGGTTGATGCGCATCAGCCGATTACGATTTCCGGACTCAAGCTCAACATCGATGTGGCACTTCAGTATCTTTGTAATTGGCTTCAAGGCACTGGCGCAGTTGGGATCTATAATTTGATGGAAGATGCCGCGACTGCCGAAATTTCGCGAAGTCAGATTTGGCAATGGATTTCTCATCAAGCAAGAACCGAAGAGGGCAAAACTGTGACAACGAATTTATATTCTGTTTTAGCGGATGATGTCTGCCTGCAGCTGCAGTTACATTTTCAACCGTCGGTACTGAGGCGAGCGAGAGTTCTTTTAGATAACGTGGTTTTGAGTCCCGATTTTTCAGAGTTTTTAACTTTAAATGCATATGAACAATTATAGCCATTTGAATTATTCAACTTTTACGGTTGATACGGTTTTTTAAATGGCCAAACACTTTTTCGGAGGAAAATATGAGTACAGCAGCGATGACAGAGATTCAGCTTGAAGAAATGTGGAGTACGGCCCCTCGATGGCGAGGAGTCAGACGAAATTACAAAGCTCAAGAAGTTTTGAAGTTAAAAACTTCACTGCCAATCGAATACAGCATTGCTCGTCATGGTGCTGAAAAACTTTGGAGTCTGATGAATCAGACTCCGTATGTAAATACTTT
>JBFWYS010000329.1:0-4905 GCA_050186175.1 Pseudobdellovibrionaceae bacterium | reverse complement strand
TTCCGTAAAAATCACGAATTTTTCCGAGGGCCGCAGGATTCGCAAGCAGAGCCGTCTCATCGTTAGCGACGGCTACCGAAACTCCACCCATTCCGAGACTGCGCACACCATTAAAGAATTCTCTCTTCTCGGCAGCGTGAGCCACTGCAGATAAAAGCAGAACAGAGCACAAGGTGCTTTTTGCTGGTGACCAAAATAAAAATCTCAATCCTTGATTCATCCTTCTCAAATCCTCTTAAGAAGCGGCCTCCCTTATTGGGAGAATAATCCTAAATCTGTATCGGCGTGAGACTCTCCCGAATTGAGACAAAGTTGCTAAATATCGAGTTAGGATTAAAATTTATAGACTCAAGTCGAGTCATTCTGCCGCGGCAAACCTTATTTTAAGCTTCGCTCGACTAATTGATAGCGAGCAAAATGCCGATAACTATACGTCTACTAACGTAGAGACTTCTACCCTTAGTATAACAGAACGATTGGCGAGGACGACAAACATGAACAAAGCACCACTCATTTTGGGATTAATCCTAATTTCAATTGCAATCACATCTTGTAGTGCAAAAAAAGACTCCGAAAAAATGGCAGATGCTCAGTATTGCTTAGATGACTCAACTCAGGAGACCGCAAAATCTTGTCTCTCTGGCATTGAAGGGATCGAGTCGAAACAAGCGAACTATTTAAGATGTGCGGCTGGTTTTTTAGCTGAGGGATTTGGAGATCCTGACAATCTTGTAGAACTAAAGTCCCAGTTAGATACAGATGGTGGAACTAATCAGATGGCGATTCTGAGTATTTTAGCTTTTAAATCTGCCGGAGATGATGACGAAGCTAATTTGGCTAATGCGCGAGCTACAAAAACATATTGCGAAAAAGCAGGCTCTTCGATCTTAACCCGTTTCGCGACAGCTGCTACGATGGCCTCAATACTTTCAGACGTTGCAAATATTGATTGGTCAGATCCTGCAAACCTAGATCCCGATACGGCCGCTCAACTCATTGAGGATATCGCTCAAACCGATGACCCTGACATGCAAGCAGCCGTTGGTGATGTTGTCATTGATTCTTACACCAGCCAGTGCCAGAACAGCACATCCGAAGATTGCGAAAAAGTTAATGACGCAATTGCAGCCGTAGGCGGGACCGATAACCCCGAAAAGGTCGGAGAAGCGGCGCTTTGCGTGTACAACAAAACTCTGCCCTACTGCGCAGCTCTTTGTGTAAGTGCTCCTACTGCGCCTTTTTGTGATTAAAAATCAAGACTCATTTTAGCCATGTAAGTACGGGACTCCGTAGGATACTTTGTTGTCCCCACTTCTTCTCCCCATGTCACTAAATCTAAATTAAAAATTCCAAGAAGGGCCGAGGCCCCTAAAGTCATATATCCCTGATTAATTCCGATTCGGTAATTTCCCTTCCACCAAGAAGCCATTCGCCAATCAAACTCAAATCCGAGATGCACCGTTTTTTTAAAAGTGGCATTTGGGTGGAGAATATCTCGGAAGTCCAAAACTCCGCGGCCATTAAAAATAAAGAGATCCGGATATTCCCACTTAGATCCGACATCAATTCTACGGTAGAGCTGCTCTGGCTTTCCATGTTCCTTTTTATTGTACATGTTAAGATCCGAAGTAAATCCGTAATCCAAAGCATTTCTGACAACCAAACCAAAAGTTGGTTTGGTCAAACGCAATAACGAAAACAGTCCTTGTGTCGGAAGCACTGGAGTATAAAGCATTCCGATATCTACATCTGCTGTCATTCCTTCAGTTAAGTCATCGTCTTCAATGACCTTGCTATTTTCCGCCATCTCAAAGGCGTTCATCGATTTGCTAAAATGGCCGCGATTGATAAGTTTGAAAGTCGTTCCCATTGAAAGACGACCATGTTGTCCCCATTGCATATCATCGGCAACACCAAAAGCCAAAGTTGTATCGGAATACATAACGGCATTGATGCTTGGACCAAATTGATTGTGCATTGACAGATGGATCGTAGAATCAAGAGGAATAAAGCCGACCCCCCAACCCTTGTTGACATAAACTCCCTGCATCGGTGTCAACCGAAGACTGTAATTTTCTCCGTAATTGTCTTGGATCACCTTGAGCATCGCAGCTGTTTTTGCCTTTTCCTCATCCGAGGTCGAAGAAGGCATTTGTTGCGTTTTTTCGATTTTATCAAAAGTTTCTTGGAAAGATTTCGTCGCAGCTATATCAATCGACATATTAAGATGGCCATCGTCCCTTCGCGCCATGGCTGCGGGATTCAGGAATAAGGCCGAATAATCATTCACTGCTGCTACGATCGCATTTCCCATTCCCAAAGCTCTTGGGTTTTCATAGGTCCTGTGAATTCCAAAGTAAAGTCCATCATCTGCAACAGAAATCGATGAACTCATCAGAATCGCGATTGAAAAAAAAGATTTACCGATGAGCTTCTTGTTCGAAAAGAAATCCAAAATCATGAGATTCTCCCTCAGAGTTTAAGCTTAAATTAATCTCCGACAACGAGATATCATTTCCCGAGTTTTCCGCACGGCTCAGGTCCTAGGGCGAGTCCGACTTTTCTTTAAAAAATTTGAGCATTTGCATTACATTTTTTTGCAAATGAGTGAGGTCTTTGGAGTTATCTACAACATACGAAGCACGCTTGACCTTTTCACTCAAAGCGACCTGAGCCTGCATGCGACTCTCTATTTCCGCTTCACTCATTTTGCGAATTTCGCGAAGCCTCTTTTGCTGGATTTTTCTGTCGACATTCACGACTACGATAAAATCAAACTGTTTTTCAAGCTGCTTTTCAAATAAAAGAGGAACATCGTAAAAGGCAAACGGGGCCTTCGTCTGATGATGCTCCCGAAATTCGCGAACTTTTTCCTGGACGTAAGGATGGATCAAGCTCTCGAGGAGAAGTCTTTTTTCAAGATCGTTGAAAATAATTCGCCCCAGTTGAGCGCGATCCAAATCTCCACTCGGCAAAACCACTCCCGGACCAAAGTTCTGCACAACTTGCTCGAAGACTGGACTTCCGGGCAAGACGGCTTCGCGGGCTAGCACATCCGCATCCACCACTGGAACTCCCTGCGCACGCAGTATCTCTGTCACTGTACTTTTGCCAGAGGCAATTCCTCCGGTAAGGCCGATCCACAACAAAGTCTAGTTCCTCTCTGAGAGTTGATCCAAGTCTTCAGACTGACTCTATTTTTACCGATAAATTTGATAATGAGTAGTCAAAAGATACGACGAAAGAAAGCGTGAATAAGAGTGTCGAATAATTTTGAAAAGTTCGGAAAATACGTACTCTTAGAAAAAGTCGCGACCGGTGGCATGGCCGAGGTGTATCTTGGTAAGTCGACCGGTGCAAGCGGCGTATCAAAGTTTTTCGCAATCAAAAGAATTCTTCCTCAATTCTCAGATAATCCTGAATTTGTAGACATGTTCAAGGAAGAAGCCAAGATTGCTGTGAACTTAAGTCACTCCAACGTTGTTTCGATCTTTGACTTCGGTATCGAGCGCGGACAGTTCTTCCTCGTCATGGAATATGTCGAAGGACAAAACTTACGCCAGGTTCTAAATTTCATCAAAAAACAAAACGTAGTTCTAAATACCGAACAGATTGTTTACGTCATCAAGGAAGTTGCCGCAGGCCTCGATCATGCACATCGTTGCCTCGATGCTCAAACAGGTCGCCCGCTCAACATCACCCACCGTGATATCAGTCCACAAAATGTGATGGTTTCATTCGAAGGCGACATCAAGATCGTTGATTTCGGTATCGCCAAGGCCGAGAGTCAACTTGAAAACACGCGTGCCGGAACTATCAAAGGCAAGTTTGGCTACATGAGCCCTGAACAGGCCGAAGGCAGCGCGAACGTCGATTTGCGTACGGATATTTTTTCTTTGGGAATCTTACTTTGGGAGATGTTAGCTAATGATCGTTTGTTTGTTTCAAACAACGAAGTGAATACTTTACGCAAGATTCGCGACTGCCAAATTCCAAGTCTTCGTAAGATCAATCCAAATATTCCGGCTGACCTTGAAAAAATTTGCGTGAAGGCTTTGGCAAAAGACCCAATGCTCCGTTACCAAACCGCTGCAGCTCTCAATAGAGATCTCAGCCGCTTTCTATCGACACAATACCCGGATTTTGCAACACAAGATTTTTCAATCTTCATGAAAACTTTGTTTGCGGCAAAAATTTCTGACAATCGAAGACGATTTATCGACTATTCACAATCTCTTCAAGGCAGTAGCTCTAATGAGGAACACACTCAAACCGCGACGATCACACATTCTGGGCAGATCATTAATACAGGAACGGCGCCCCCACCCCTTCCAGACCCAAAGTCCAACCCGAACCTTTTAGATATTGATACAAGCACCAAACTCTCTGTGGATCTTGAAAATATTAAGGCCACAAGTGTTCCCCAAAAACCGGCTCGCGCGGAAACCGTCACTAAATCCTATACTCAACCCTCTCCACGCTTGGCTCCAAAATTAGGAAAAGGCAAACCAACTCCATATCATCAGGTTGAGGGTCGATCTAACAACAGTAAACTTATTGCCGCTGGTCTTGCGCTTGTGATTTCGGCTGCGGGCCTATGGACTTACTTAGAAAACCCGGCAGCGCTCCGTGATCTCAGCCGGCCTAAAGACGAAAAGATGATAAACGTGGAAGCACCCCCGCCGATTGCGAACAATGACCTTGAAACCACGCCACAACCGATCGTAGAGGCCTCTGTTCAACCACCTACACCTGCTGCAGCTGTCACCACAACTGAAGAAAAAAATGGAACTGTCGTCCATATTCAGAGTGAACCCTCACGGGCTCGAATCTTTATCGATAATCGAGATACGGGTCTCATCACTCCAGGCCGCATTACTGTTCAAGCAAACACGCCATTCATTT
>JBFWYS010000328.1:0-4913 GCA_050186175.1 Pseudobdellovibrionaceae bacterium | reverse complement strand
TCTCCAGAGGCACGGGTCCCATTGTGGTAATCGTATCCGCCGATTTCTAAATTCACTGTTCCTGCATTTCCATTGAGAGCGTTAAACACCATCGTTGAAAAAATAAAGTCCATGCTCGACTTGTTTGTATTGTTATTAATGCCCCAAATCGTTGAATAGGCATTGTCAGCAAGAGGATCGATGTTAAGTGAGTTTTTATTAGCAACTAAATTGTGATTCAATTCCTGGCCACCAGAGAGAAGTTCTTTAAGTAGATTTCCGCCGTTCATACTCGCAAGGCGGGTCGCCTGACTTGCAGATAAACTTTGAATAGTGCGAAAAACCGTGCCTTGTTGTTGAGTGCTTAATTGAACTAAGGATCCTGTGACGCCCAATGAATTCGGGATGTCATCAAAATTCCTTACGACAAGCGGAGCCGGAGGAGTCATGTAGGCTGGAAGATTGTTGACTCCTGTTCCCGTGTTGGTTGCTCCTAGGTTCGGCAGGATATTGCCGACTAATCCAGCGTTGGAGACAAGACCCGTTAAGTCGAATTTGTTATTTGAAGAATCGTCTTGGGAGCGGACCGGAATACCAACAAAAACTGTATTTAATAAAGTTTCCTGAGTGAGGACACTCATCATTCCTGCCAGCATCTGTGAATTTGCGTAAAAAGGAGCTCGGTTGGCAAAGGCATAAGTCAGTCCTAGGCTAGATCCCGAACCCAATCCGATCTTGGAGTAAGAAGCTAAAGCCTGGTTTCCTTGATCAAAAGGAACAAAGTTCGATGACATCGCGGCGCCACCAGACAGTTTGAGGCTCACAAAATTGCTAAGTCCTGCCCCCGCCGAACAGAGATCTGCCGCTTGAGCGTATCCCGCATTGGAAAACAGTGTGATCCAAGAGGGGAGAGTCGCGTAGGCAGCAAAAGGAATTAATCCCGAAGCCAAAAAGTCGCGACGGCTGAGAGGTTTTTTGTGTAACTGTTCAAAAGTTTCTTTTTTCTTTCCATTGTCTTTCACAAATCCCCCTGGTCTCAGTTAATTTGTTAAAGCATCAAGACTCGACAACATCGAAGTACAGATCATAAGAGCCGTTTTTCTAGACGCTTTTTCTTCATTTGCCTGAACATTGTCATAAACCATGTCTAAAAGAATCTGTCTTTCTTCAGAAGAGTCTTGTCGTTGCCAACATGAAAGCGCAAGTCGGGTGATCGAGTCACGAATCGCACTGTCTACCGGAAGTGCATTGCTGCCCAGATCGAAGCCAACAAAAAGGCGTTCACCAGAAGCTTTTTCTTGTTCGATCAAATCGTCACAAACTTCACCTACAATACTTGTGATGGCCATCAACATCGGTGGTGTTACAGAGTCATAGGCTCCGTAGGTAGAGATAGCGCCCTTTTTGTTTTCGTAAGTGAGCAGTGTTTTGTCGCTCGCTTTTATGAGCCCCGAGCAAGACATGTAGTGATCAAGAGCCTGATTGGCATAAACCACAGAGGCGGTGGGTGCATTTGGATCAATTGTCACAACGGGTGCAGGCTTAACAGTGCAAGTTAATTCCTCGGGCGCGGAAGAAGCCGATGAAGAGCTTCCTTTTTTTCCAGGACTGCAGCCGTTACCAAAAACTACAAAGACACCCACAAAAAGCGATAAAGGTAAAATGATTGAGACTTTTCTTGTATTTGTTTTCATCATTCCCCCAAGCACTCTGGTGCACTGCCAATTTTTTGGAATAAATATTTTAAATTAAATCCGTGATCCGTTGAAAATCCGGTTGCTGCAGCTTGAATGAGAGTTTTATCTGCTTCTGCGGGTGACCGTTTGCAAATCGTGCTGAAAACTCGCTCAGCCATACAAGATGGAAATCGTTTGGATTCTGCAATCGCGCGCCCAAAGTCTTGCGGGCCTTTTCCGTTGGTTCGTGACCACCCAAAGCGGGTTGAATTTGATCCGAGATTGGCATTGTTAACCCAGGTGTCGTTTTTGACTTCTGTTCCGCCTGGAAAAACGGTGTCGTTTTTATTATATTTGTAAGCAACTCCTGAAGGTTTTTGTTCCATTCCGCTTGAAGCATCTTCAGTATTTGAATTTGGTGCGAGTGATGGAACCAAAAACGCATGCTTGGCAAAATTATTTGAAAACGTGAATCGTGCAAACGCCGGTCTAAAACCGTCTAAAACGGTATGACAAGCGCGACAGCTCGATGTGTACTTGGAGTGGCTTCCTCCCGGAAAACGATCAATATCTTTGCCGACAACATTGTCGGGACCATTGGCATCGGCGGCGCTTTCGATTGGAGTGCATAAAAATTGTTTTAAAGAGTATTCAACAAGTCGACGGTTTGTTCCGGCAGTGGCATGCGCCGCCATCCACTGACGGGAGGTGAGAAGTCCTGCTGGCGATGGATTTTGGATGGACTTTGTTCCGTCATAAAGTTTCTGAGTTGTCTTCACCAGAACTTTTTTAAGATCAAAGTGCTGAGTCGTCAGGGCTTCGTAGTGATTGTTGCTAGTTAAAATATCGTTTATGAGGTCGCTTGGAACAGCCGCTTGAGCTGGGTCTGCTTGATAAATGAGATCGTCCCAGAGAAGAGTTTGAAAATTAAGGTCATCACGAACGCCACCGATAATTGTCGCCGAAAAGTCATTCAGCGGCACATTGATTGTTTCTTCGCGATTTGACATTTTCGATGCAAAATCTTTAAGAGTGTTATTGTAAAACTCACTTAGCTCCGTCACGTACGCAGCGGCACCCACTGGATCATTGACGTCAAGCTTAGTGGCCATACTTTGCAAAAGAGGATTCGAAATCGCCGTGTTGGATCCTGAAACTCTCCGATAAATTTTATGAGCTTTCAATAAGTTCGGTGTAATCGTAAGGTTGGTAGGAACCGGATGGCTTGTATACTTAATTGTCTGTAAGGCGGCACCAAAAATCTGTTCAGCTGCAAGTTCCTGGCAATAAACTGCCACTAGATGAAACCTTCCTTTCCAGTATCGATTCGGATTGGTGCGCGAATTTCGATCGTTTGGGTAAAGGGCCGCAAAGTTAGACGGAAGAGCAAATACAGAGGAAGCTGAAGAGTCAGAAAAATAGTTGTTACCGAGAGTCAGATAAGAGCCTGTTCGCCATTTTGAAAAATCCCCACCCAGACCGGTCGTCTGAATTTTGTCTAAATAAAGATTGCCGTTGGCATCGCTCAAATACAATTTGCCGACGCCGCTCGTGTTGACAGAGAGAATCACTTTTTGCTGTTTCATTGTTGGCACTGGATCATTTGAGTTAGGAAGCAAAATCGAAGATGTTTTGCTAACGATAGGATCTCGCAGAGAGTTGCCCAAGTTGTTTGCATCGTCTTCATTACGGCTGGTGTTCACGCCGGCCATGTATTGATTTCCACCGTCATAAAATTGCCCTAATACAAAATTTCTTGAAAAAAGATCTTTTGCTAGAGAGACAATGCGAAGTGGGTGAGGACGGCCATTGGCAGTGCGATCAAAGCCCGCTCTTTTTTCAACAGATTCATTATTTTCTAATAAAACTTCGATTGTGATACCCGTTCCGATCTTACATGCATTTGTGATTTTATCGGCGACAACATTGGAGCGGATTAAGTTCGGTTCATTCAGCTGAAGTGAACCTGCTTGGCGAATGACGCCGCTTGGATAGAGAATTTTTAAATGAAGGGGCGCCCCGAATTTTGGATCTGCAGAGTCGATGACATCTCCGGAAGTTTCATTGAAGTCATAAAGAACGACGGCATTTTGCTGACGAAATGTTGCATCGATATCTGCCAAACTCTTGTGCGCAACTAAGAGAGTTGCAAAAATAATAAAATGTTGAGCGATCGTTCGACTCATCGGTTCCTCTATTTTGCCTCAAACATGTAAACGGCACCGGCGCCATTATTCGGAGAAGCTTTATTACGGGCTCCAACAAAAACCGTATTTCCGCTCACAGAAAGGCCAGCGCCGAAAAAATCACTTGGCATTAAATTCGTCGAAAACAATCTAAAATCGATGGGTTTATCCTTGAGTGCGGTGTTTTCTAAATCAGACAATTTGTAGCGATTCACGCAGCCAGCAAGAGCTCCATCACTGACCGTCGCTCCTGGAGAGCTCACATAGAGATGTGTCGGTGTAAGTTGGACGGCCGCACCCGTATTTGCATACATTTCATCATCCAAAACCTGAGTGGCTGTTGAGGTTAAATAGTTCGCCCAATAAAAAAAAGCTCCCGCCTTAACATTGGCATCTTTTTGGTAAAGAGGAGCGCCAACGGCCAAACTGCTTCCCAAAAGAGAAACGCTATCACCGAAGCGTTCTCCTGTGGCCCCGTTAGGGGCCGTTAATGTTTTTGTAAGAGTAGCGGAACCGGCTGCAAGTTGATAAACGTAAACGGTGCCGGCACCCAAGGATTCTTTTGTAATCGCCTGAGGGGCACCGACCGCGAGAAAGTTTCCGCTAACAGAAACACTTGAACCGAATCCTTTGTTTGTATTTCCCGCACCCAAAGTAACAGTGCTGTCTAGTGAAAACGTTGAACCATTATCTCGAAAAACGAAAGCTGCACCAGAGCGATCAAAAGCGGCATCACCACCTGCGGAATACGAAGGCGCCCCAACTGCGAGAATGGCGCCGCTTAGAGAAAGACTTAAGCCAAATTGAGGAGCTGAGTCCGACAAAGGATAAGTTAATTTTTGTGAAAAGGTCCAAGCTGATCCATTCCATCTGTAAATATAAACGGCGCCTTCCCCATTGTTGTAAGCAGAGCCGAGTGCCAATGTACTTCCACTCAGAGAAACGGCTGAAAGGTTATCATCAGCTTGCACGTCGCCCATCGAAAATTTTGTAAATTCACTCCATTGATTTCCGCTTTTTTGAAACATGCGAACAGAGCCCGCATTTAAAATGGATCCAAGAGGTTCTTTTG
>JBFWYS010000327.1:0-4917 GCA_050186175.1 Pseudobdellovibrionaceae bacterium | reverse complement strand
TACAGGCTTTACCGGAGCGACAGGAGAAACGGGAGTAACTGGATTTACTGGTGCTACAGGCTTTACCGGAGCGACAGGAGAAACGGGAGCAACCGGATTTACTGGTGCTACAGGCTTTACCGGAGCGACAGGAGAAACGGGAGCAACTGGATTTACTGGTGCTACAGGCTTTACTGGAGCGACAGGAGAAACGGGAGCAACTGGATTTACTGGTGCTACAGGCTTTACTGGAGCGACAGGAGAAACTGGAGCAACTGGATTCACAGGTGCTACAGGCTTTACTGGAGCTACAGGAAGAACTGGAGCGACGGGCTTTACCGGTGCTACTGGAACAACCGGTTCAACAGGACCTACGGGAGAAGCTAGAATAGTCACTTATGGCTTTTTTACAACGACGGGGACTGCTGGTGTAGCGACAGTCCCTCCAAATAATAGTATTCCGTTTGCTGCAGGCACTGCGATTGCAACGGGAGGCATATCATATGCTTCTCCGACAATTACTGTCGCCAATGCAGGGGTCTATCAGATTATTTTTGGTGCAGCTACTACTTCAGCGGCTAATACGACTTTTGGCCTAAGCATAAATGGAGCAGTGCCTTTACTTCAGAATACCTTAGGTATGACAGAAGCTAAAGAGATGAATTCTCTGAGTATTATAGTGACTTTGCCTGCAGGCGCCTTGCTGAGAGTGCAAGCAAATGCATTGCGGAGGCTCATACCGCCATCAGGAACCGGTGCTGGCGCATTAGATGCCGTATCGTCCTATTTAACGATCTTCAAGCTCAACGATTGATGATCTCGTAGGATGAGTGTGAAGAAAACGATAGGCATCTGTTCTAAGTTAGGCATGCCTTTGCCTTAGATCGAGGGGAGATTCCTATTTCAAATTGACGACTCAATCAGAAATGAACGGGGGTACTTGAAAAAACTCAATTACGACGTTAGTAGTCGCTAGCCAGGTTCGTCATTGGTAGTTGATTAATTTATTGGTCGTGTGCTCGAATCAATTCGAGAGAAGTCCAACCATCCTGACATCTTATCCGCTAACAGGATTAGAGCTTGCATAGAATCTGTATAAAAATTAAATTTCTTTTTCTAGGTTTCGTGAAATTTTTTGGTGGAAGAGCAGTTTTTGCTTTTTCATAAAAATGCTATGAAACATTTTCGACAGTGGGAATTAGCGATGTATTATCAATGGATCCGAATGAAACTCCCAGCTGCATCTGCAGGAACAAATTTCCACCCTCTTATTTCGCCAACGAGGTTGCCTTGCCCGTGCAGAAACATATATCAAGGCGAGCACAACCTCGAATGTGAATATTACAATAAATCCCAGGACGATATACCGAAACAACTTGAAGAATCGGGAATTTGGCAAGGAGGCGTCCTAAATTTGAACTCACAAGACCAGTTCGCGACCAAGGTCGCTTCACTTGCTTTGCACTGCGAAGGTCCGCAGGACCTTCTCATGTCTTCGCAGCCAGCGTCGAAGCAGCTCAACTTGAATAAGTTGGGCGATGCAGGCGGGTTCAAATTTAGTGACTGTCCGACGCAGCGAAAAACCGATTCTTCAGGTTGTTTCGGTATAACTTTAGTTAATGTTAATGTAACAGCGGCAGGCTTTGGAAAACAACTGGTAATTCCTCTGTTGCTTACATGACGATTGTAAAGCTACAATAACCAATTTAACGAGGTGAGGTTAGTTATGAATCAACGAATGAGAAAGGGATGGTGTCTGCTTCTGCTGCTTCCCTTGATGATGTTATTATCAAAAAAGGTAGAAGCGCACGAGTTATCGAGTAGCAATTCCCAACCTAAAAAGTATTGTTTTTCAATCTGTTCGTTGATCAAAAACGAGGATAAATATCTGAAGGAGTGGATCGAATACCACAAAATCGTGGGGGTAGACCATTTTTACTTGTATAACAATGGAAGCCGCGATCGCACGAAAGATGTGTTAGCTCCATACATTAAAGAGGGCTTAGTGACCCTAATCAATTGGCCAAACCGTTTTCCAGGACATATGGAAGATGATGTGCTGTGGGCATTGACTGTTCAATTGCCAGCGTTTGAAAATGCTGCTAAGTTTTTGGCAATAAAGGATACGAAATGGCTTGCAGTTGTCGAAATCGATGAGTTCATTGTTCCTGTTAATGCTCGAACGATCTCTGAAATTTTGGAAGGTTGCGATGAATTTCCAGGGATTCAAGTCACATCAGATTATTTTGATGCTTCAAGAGATAATCAAGTTCCTAAACGTAACCTTGTGATTCAAACTGTAGAATTGACAAACTCTCCAGAGCAGAGGATCGAAAGAAGCGTTGAGAAGATCATTCTGAAGCCAGAGCGTTATACAACATTCACATGGCCCCCATATAAATGCAATTTCCTCAATAACGAAATGCCGCAAAAAATCGGCAAAGGGCAATTGCGTATTAATAAGTATGTCAATCGTTCTAAAGGGACTTTGAATTTTGGAAGAATTAAGGACAAATCTCGTGTTGACAATCGGTTGATCTCTCATGATGAGCTTCAAATGGTCCTCGAAGTTGGTTACGAAGTGGAAGACCAAGATCGGGCAATCTTTCGATTTGTTCCTGAGCTGCTTAAGAAAATGGGTTTTGAAAGCGGAGCGATCTGATACGAGTGTTGACCAAGCTTAAAGTCCTCCATTCTGCTCTAATTGCGTTGATCCCTGTCTTTTGTGCAGATGGTCGACGGCTTGTGCTACCTAGTAATATTTCCACCCCCGGCGTCGATGTTTCAACTCAAGACATTGCCATTGACACCAATGGCAATGTTGTTGCTGTGAGAGTTAAAAATGGACTGTCATGATGCGTTCGAGCTCGAAGGGCGGTGACTTGAGTTTTCTCATCGCATCTCTTTTGGTTCAGGTAAAGAGTCTTCTTAGGTTCCCATGGATGATAATGAGAATGCAACCGCGATCTAGGCATTGGGCAGGGCGATATTGGTTTTCAAAGCGATCATATGTAGGTCGTTATTGCAAATTGCCCTTTGAATTTCTGAATGTTCAGGCCTTATGTCCTGAGTTCAAAAATAGTGGGAAATGATATTTCAAAGCCGCTAATGATTTTATAGATGCGATGAATGCTGAGACAGACTTTAACCAAAAAAGGAGAAGATCATGATCAGATTATGTTGTTTATTGTCCCTCTTTCTTGCAACAAATGTTGCTTTTTCTAAAGATAAGACAAGTTATTCGCTTGCTGCAACAGCAGGGGATTTTATCTTTGTATCGGGGCAGGTTCCCATTGATCCGTTAACAGGAACTATGATCGAAGGGGATATTGAAACGCAGACGAATCAAGCTATTGATAACTTACAACATATTCTTCGAATGAATGGTGCTGATTTAAATAAGGTCGTTAGCACAGTGGTTTACTTAACGGATATTCGAGACTATGATGCGATGAATGAAGTTTATAAACAAAGATTCCATGATAAACATCCTCCAGCTCGGGATGTAGCAGCAGTTTCAGATCTATTGTATAATGCAAGGATTGAAATTTCGTGCATTGCCTATAAGAAAAACCACTAATCTGATTAGCTTATTTTTCTAAAATGAAACCCGGTTCTCTTGGACTGGGTTTCTATGAACATGATCGGTCGAGGCATTTGAAGGAATAAGAGGTTGTTTTATAGGGCCATTTATGAAGCGCTTCCCGACGCTGGAGCTCAGATGTAAAATTGGAGTTGTGTTGAACGGGGTATTCATAGGAGATTGCAAAACCTTAAAATATGAGACCTCTTCAACAAGAGGCGTAGACTCTTCAAAATGCTCAGGCCTGCTTTGATTATTAACATTTCAACGAATTTTCCACACTAGGCTTGATCGATCAATCCGATAACAAGTCTCTGATCGGCAATCCGTCCTTGAGATCAACGCCCAACAATTCGTTCTTAGTATAAATTACGATCATTAAACTGGAATTGAGGTCCTGCAATAGTTTTCTCTTGGAGTCTGAGACTGTTGCGCGAACATCTTTTTAATAAGACTGGGTTCATAAAATTTTTTTATGGATATTCAATTGGAATCCGGAATGAATGCTGACCGTACATTAATACTCAACGTCTTGCTTGGAAAGGTTTAATTTTGCAATGAATGAAGTGAGAGGATGAGTTCAAATGAAGCTTGGCCTCTGAGCAATACTATGCACAGGAGCTGCGCTTAGTATGTACCAGGGCCAAGCTGTTGGTTCATAGATTAGGGAAATGTGACAGTGATAACGGCGCTTTCTGTGCCATTATTGTCTATAGCTGAGACGCCATAGGTCACTGTTCCATTTTGCACCTGGTTATTATCGACATAGGACAACGTGCCTGAGTCGACAAAAGTCAGGATATCGTTTCCACGATAAACGATGTAGCCGGCCAAGTTTGGATCTGTGCTGGCGCTCCATGTAACCGTATTGAAGTACTCGTTGAATACTCCAAACGAATTAACATTCTGGACAACGGCAGGAGTCGATGGAGGAATGACAAGGGTGCCAGTTCCTGTAACAGCTTGGAGCAGATTGTTCGATCCGTCGAAGCTAAGCCAAGCTGATGCTGCATTCGAGTCAGTTCCTCCTGTAACAACCGCGGTGATTTCAGGGAAAGCATTGGAGGTCCCCGTTGAAAGCAATACGGGGCCAGTCCATCCGCCTGCACCAACTCCGCCAATGTGAGACTCTCTTGTCTGAATGACCACAGATGATGAACCTGGGTCATAGTTCATGTAGACCACAAAGAGGTCGCCTACAGGACTTACAGCCATATCGATGGTGTAAGCGTATAAGCTAGTAGCAAGGGTAAATGGCTGGCTCCAAGTTCCTGCGTTGTCCCTTTGAGTGGTATCAACTTGGAATGTAGCCCCATCAAAGGCGTTAGACCATGCAACTACAGGTAGGCCTGTAT
>JBFWYS010000326.1:0-4925 GCA_050186175.1 Pseudobdellovibrionaceae bacterium | reverse complement strand
TCGATGCCGCTCATATGGTTGCAATCGCTGAGCCTACTGCCGACAAGCAAATGGAATGGAATCTAAAGGCCCTCGACATGGCCGAGAAATCTAAGAATGAAAAAGCAAGAGGCTGGTTAGGCTCCCTTTACAATAATATGGGTTGGATTTATTATGACTCGAAAAAATATAACCAAGCTTTAGATATGTTTAAAAAAGCCCTCGCTTTTAGAGAAGCCAAAGGTGAAGCCTCGTCAATTCGAACTGCGAAATGGACAGTCGCAAGAGTCCATCGGTCACTTGATAAAATCGAAGAGGCTTTAAAAATCCAAAAAGCCCTCGAAGCCGAATTCGATAAACTTCCTGAGAAAGATGGATATGTTTTTGAAGAGCTGGGTGAGCTTTATTTGGTTAAGAAAATGAATGCTGAGTCTAAAAAATACTTTGCACTTGCCTACAAAGAGCTCTCTAAGGACGAGTGGATGAAAGCGAATGAGGCCAAACGCTTGGAGCGGATGAAGGAGTTTGGCGGAGGTTCCTAATTTCTTAATTAAGAAGTCTAGGTTTTTCATAAATAGTGCATGAATGCTTCAATCGGGACTTGCGTCCCTAGCCGGGAGCCCCGAACCCTCTAAAGTTCGGTCCATATACATCCGGACCGAACTTTCCCAGTACTTTTTGAGACATTCTTCGCGCCGACTAGTAAAAAAATTTCGTATTAACCTCTGGCAAAAACTCGCTTCCCTGGCCAGGACGGCCAGGGAATAACTCGCTCATGGATGGCTCAACTCTGCGAACAACAAAGAAAACCCGCAGCCAACAGATCGCGGGAACAACCGAACCCGAACCTGAGCCCAAACCGAAACCCGATCACAGATTATATACACTCTTCTCCACAGAAAATGTCTTACCCAAAGAAGCAGGCATGCCACGAAGCGCGCCGCAAGCATTTCTGGAGTTTCTACTGAACCTGGGAATTGTCCGATTAAGCAATGATTCTCCAGTTGTTGAGAAAACGCCTGTTTTTAAATTGGATTAGTCCGCTCTCTGCTAAATTAGCAAATGCTTGGAGAAGGAGCTCGGAGGGGTTTAAGCTCCTTCAGGACATCGAATGGGCTTGAGTCGATGAACGATGTCTTTTTGAACAAAACGCGTGCTGTTGTTCTTATCGGGATCTGTTGAGGTGAGCGTGACCATATCAACGACTACGCCCCGTGCATACTCAACTTCCATCACACTCATATCAACTCTGTAAATTCCAGGTTCAAATGGCACTTCATCAAAACGATTGAGAGACTTGAGACCCGCTCCTTCTACAGAGACACAACCGAGTCTAGCTATTTCAGCCAACTTCTCCGCCTGGTGACGAGGCTTCATTCTTATCAATGCCGTGAGGCCACCAGCTAGAACAAGAGTTGTTAGAAAAGAAAATAGAAAGGTCTTTTTATACGAAAGCTTTTTAAAGAACAGCCATTTTGCCACAAGGAAAGCTGGAAAAACAAAAATTCCAGCTCCGATCACACTTATTAAAACATGAAAAAAAAGAGGCGTCCCTTGCATTAATTTACTCCTTAAGGTGCGTAAGTACTCTTCTCCACAGAAAATGTCTTACCCAAAGAAGCAGGCATGGCTTGTTCGTTTCCGTAAACTACGACCTGAATATTCTCAGGATGCAAATGCTTCTTCATTGCCGCATTGACCTGCTCAACCGTAAGAGCGTTCACAAGATCTAAAAAGTTTTTCAAGTATTCATCGCCGATTCCGTAAACCCGAAGAGCCACGAGGCGCGCCGCAAGCATTTCTGGAGTTTCTACTGAACCTGGGAATTGTCCGATGAGGAGCGCCTTCGCTGCTGCCAATTCTTTTTCGGTAATTCCTTTATCAACAAACTCCTGAATTACTTTTTTCGTTTCGACAATTACGTCTGTCGTTTGCTCTTGTCGCGTAAACGTTCGAATCTCAAAAGTTCCTCGATCGAGACCCGGCTCAAAGGAAGCTCGAATATTATATGTCAGACCTAAGTCATCACGAATTTTCTGATTGAGTCGGCTCGCGAAAGCACCGCCGAGGATGAGTCCGCCCGTGCGTAAAGCTAAAAAATCTGGATCATCTCGCTTGATTCCAAGATGTCCCATGGCGATTTGAGACTGTTGCAGTCCTGGTTTTGAAACCAATTGCAATTTTTTGAACTTAGACTCAGCGAGCGGTTGAGATGTTTGTTTTTCGATCGTTCTAGATTCCCACGCGCCAAAAGTTGCAACCACTTGGGTCACAAATTCATGAGAGTAGTTTCCGACCACAGCTAAGTAGGCATTGTTCGGGCGAAAATAGCGTGAATGATGTCGAATCACATCGGCTCTACGGATCTTAGCCACTGAAGCTAAAGTCGCCGCCTGACCATAGGGATGAGTTCCGTAAAGATACTTTGCAAAGGCTCGATCGATCACAACTGATGGATTATCTGCTTCCTGTTTGATTCGAGACGACATTTCTGCTTTTAGTTTTTGTAACTCAGCCTCTGAAAACAAGGGATTCAATATGACATCTGAAAAAACCTCTAACAAACTCGAAGCATTTTGACTTAACGCTGTTGACGAGATCTGCACATAATCTTCGTTTGGAGCTATTGATAATGCCGTTCCCAGCTGACCAAAATCATCGGCGATCGTTTTTGCGGATTTCCTCTCTGTTCCCCGTTCAAGCAATTCAGACGTTAACGAATTGAGCCCCGGTAAAGTGCCCTGTTGCATAACTCCGGTTTTAAAAACCATCGATAACGTGACTTTAGGTAAAGAGGCATCTTCGATCAAAATTAAAGTGAGACCGTTAGGCAAAACCTGTTCGCGATATTTCCGCATTTCAAAATCGGAACCCGATGAAGATTTTTTGCTTCCCGAAGCACAGCTAAGCGTGAATGCGGATACAAAAATAATGAGTGTTGAAAATACAAATTTCATTTTATTGTCCTTTTCCTGGCGCTGGATTTTTTCCTGGAATCAATGTCACAACCGAACTTTTTGATGGCACTAGATATTGCTTCGCAACTCTCTGAATATCAGCCATCTTAACTTGATTATATTTTTCTAGATCTGAGAACAGTCGTTTATAGTCACCAAAAAGAATCTCATTAACGGCCAAAGATTGAGCCTTATCGCTGATTGTATCGAGCCCGGAAATATAATTCATCATCACCTGATTGCGCGCCTTTTGAAGCTCTTTCTCGGTAATTCCATTTTCGACAAGCTTTCTAACATCCGATTCGATCACAGCAAGGGTCGATGTGGGATTTCCCCCTGCGCGCAAAGATGCTGAAACGAAAAACTGCCCGCCTTCAACGAGATTTCTATTGCCTGCAGAGACATCGGTTGCCATCGAATTTTTCATGACGAGGGTGTCGTAAAGTCGGCTTGAGCTTCCTTCGCCCAAAACTGCTGCAATCAGATCGAGTGCGTAATTATCTGCATGCCCGGCTGGCAATGATTGATAACTTAATATCAAAGAAGGAGTTGAAACTTCTTTTTTAACGACTACTGATCTTCGAGTTGTTTGCGTCGGTTCCGTATAAGTTTTTCTCTGCCCGACTACTTTGCGCGGAAGAGCTCCGTAGTATTTTTGAATCATTTTTTTAACTCGAGCTGAATCAAAATCTCCGGAAAGAACTAAAATCGCATTATTGGGACCATAGAATTTGTCATAAAACATGCGTAAGGTTTTTGCGTCGTAGGCTTCAATGTCTTTCATGTAACCGATGACAGGCCAGTGATAGCCGTTCTCTTTAAAGCTGAGAGCCATGAGATTTTCAAACATGAGTCCAAATGGATTGTTATCGACTCGGTACCTTCTTTCCTCAGAAACCACTTTTAACTCACTCTTAAGATCTTCCTCTTTGAGGGCTAAGCTAGCCATGCGGTCCACTTCCATATCCATAATGAGTTCAAGTTTTGAACTCGGAAGTGTTTCGTAAAAACCGGTGTAATCGTTTGTCGTAAAGGCATTATTGACGATCCCGTTTGCATGCAAAATTTCATCGAATTGCTTGCCAGAATATTTTTTTGCCCCTTTAAACATCATGTGCTCGAGCATGTGAGCCGCACCGGTGTGTCCAGGAGTTTCGTCTCTTGAACCCACTTTGTACCAAGTGTGGTAGCTCACCATTGGAACGGTTCGATCTTCATGCAACAAAACTGTGAGGCCGTTATCAAGTGTAAACTTCTCGACAGGAAAATCGATCTTGACCGATTTTTGGGGAGCCCAGTTTTTATAAGTTCCAACCTGGGGTGACTCCTTTTTATCACCGAGTGGATTCGAAGGGTTCTTAGGAGCTTGGGCGCTCGCAGCGGCAGCAAATAGCGTAACTAATGAAATACAAAAAACATTTCGCAACATACTCACCTCATTTTTGCATTATTTATTGTGACGATCTGAGTGGCCAAGGTCAATAAGCTGCAGCACAACAATTTTATTAGAAACATAAAAATGGCTTATTCCTCAATTCACTTCATTTCATTTGAATGTCAGGGACTCGTCATGATGTCGTTAATGCAAGACGTTCATGGAAGGAACCAAACTTGGAGACTGAAAAGCTACTACGGCTTTACTGCAAACTGTTTGATTTTCAGGAAGCGCAGAACATTTACGAGAAATGCCTGATCGGACTGGATTTGGAGAATCCTACTGATTTTGAGAAATGGGTGACGCTTTTGCCTACGGGACTCAGAATTTACTCGGAACTCGAAAACCACGAGAAAATTGCCGAGATCAAAAAAGCTGTGACCGATGTCCCAGAAGAAAAATCAAACTCTCTGCTTCTCTCGCTTAAAGGGCGTTTTTCTTTTCAGCAAAAAGACTTTTCCCTCTCCAATCAATTGTTTTCAAAGGCTCTTGAACTTGCCTCGCACGAAAGAGAGAGATCTCAAGCGCTTTTTGGATTAGATCGGAAGAGCACA
>JBFWYS010000325.1:0-4926 GCA_050186175.1 Pseudobdellovibrionaceae bacterium | reverse complement strand
AGAATTATCGAAGTGGCTGGAATCCGCGTGGGCGGAGAAAAATATGCTGAAGAAAATGGATCTTATGGCACAACCACGCTTGAGAAGAAACATGTTCATATTCGTGGAAACGACATCCTTTTTGATTTTGTTGGCAAAGAAGGGGTTCCGCACAAAATTCCGATAGCGGATGCAAACCTTGCACGTGTTTTAAAAGAGCTCCTTAAAAACAAAAACAATTCGGATCGAATTTTTGATTTAAATGCAGCAGACGTGAACGCCTACATCAAAGAACACAGTTCTTCAGAATTTTCAGCAAAGGACTTCCGCACTTGGGTAGGCACGACAACTGCAATTAAAATTCTGATTGAAAAGCCGCGTTCTCACGGCGGAGAAGCTTTAAAAGCTATCGAAACAGAGGCGATCACCGCCGCCTCCGAAAGACTTCATAATGGTTTTTCGATGGCACGCGACCACTACATTTATCCGAGGATTTTTGAGGCCTATCGAAAAGGCCAATTGCATGAGCTCGCCCGAAAACTAACAGAAACGGACTCTCTCTTTTTAGAGGAACAGGTTCTTTTAGAACTTCTCGCATCGATTGACTAACTGTTCCGTCAAGGTGACGCTTTAAAGACGCCACTTTTCTGGAAAAATGAAGTACGCTCCTGAAACATCGGCTGTGAGACCCCTTAGTTTTTTTGGTAACACGAGAGCCTCTCGTCGGTGGTAAATGGGAATGATCGGAATATCCGCTTGGATTTCTCTACCGAGATCCCTCAACAATTGAGCTCTCTTCTTGAAGTCCCATTCCTTATTGACCTTGTTTAAGAGCTCGTCTGCCTTGGTCGACCTCCATCTAGTTCCATTGCTTCCAGCCCAGCCGTTTTCAGAAGTGGGAATTTCAGTTGAAGAAAAGGAGTTTAAGGAACTGTCAGGCAGGATCCCCAATCCATAAAGCCCCAACGTAAACTCACCACGTGGAACGGTTTGGCCTAAAAACACGCGCGGAGCTTGATTTTTAATAGCGCACTTAATACCAACTTTTAAAAAATTATCGCAAATGAAAACCTGCAACATCTCGTTCGTCTTGATACCCGCCGAAGTCATAAATTCGAGAATCAATTCCTTGCCACCTTTTTCATAGATATTTTTGGATCCCATCTTCCATCCGGCAGCCTCTAAAGTTTTTCGCGCTAAAGCCGGACTATAGGATTCCTTTTCCTCTTCATAAGCGGGACTTTGTAACGCAAAGATCCGCTCGGCCGGAAAGATTTTTCCTTTAAAGAAAGCCTTAGTGAGTTCCCTCTTCGGAATCGCAAGGCTCAAGGCTTTACGAACTTCTATTTTTTTAAGAAGTTCATTTTCAAGGTTGAGAAACAAACCTTGAAACATTGGAGAATCTTGAAACTTAACTTGAAACTTCACACTGTCCTTTTTGGACTCTTCGTCTAAAGCCAATGCCATATCGGCCGGAAGTCCATTAGAGGAGATCATATCCACAGCTCCCGCCATCAAGTGCGCGCGCAAAGAACTTGTATCGCCAATATGTTTAACCACGATATTTTCAATGTTTGGTTTTTCACCATAAAAATGGGGGTTCGGCTTTAAAATAAAATGACTTCCAAGCTCGAACTTTGAAATAATATAAGGTCCACTGTACAAGCCTGGGTTCGTCGGGTCTTTCACATAGAGCGAATTTCGATCGTAACCTTCTTTCTCACCTTTATACTTTTCAAAAATGGCACCCTCTAAGTGCTGGGGAAGCAGTTCAGGCAAGTCACGATCAAAAGTCCAACTATCAGTCGTGTAGGTCACCGTACAATTTTTCTCCGCGTCTTCTTTCCATTCTATTTTTTCGATTTTCGAGTAAGGCTGTCTTTCGTCGACGGCAACATGCGGATTAAGTCCCGCCTGCCAACCTTGCCACCAATCCGCGCAAGTGATGTCTTTGCCATCTCCCCATTTTGCTTTTGCTTTGATCGACCACGAAGCTATAGCTTTACGGGTCCCTTTCTCAGTCACAAATTTGACCTTTTTATTTTTTTCATTGGGAACCTCCTCTGCTAAATCGGGAACAACTGTTCCCTGAGAAGTTCTTCGGACCATTTGTCTAACGACCAAATTCATGAGCACAGTAGTTGAAGCCAGCTGATTATTGACGGGATTGAACTGCGACCACTCCTGGATCATAGCAATTGTAAATGGCTTCAAAACGTCGGCTGTAGCAACCGCGCTGAAGCAGCCGGCTAAGATTAAAACAGAAAATCGAAAGCGCTTCATTCCTTGATTATTTCTCACTGGCAACTCCCTTATCAAACTTAGCGTTCCTACAAATTTTAAGAGAGTCAATGGATAAAAAAACGGCCCCACCGCCAGTGAGGATCTAGCAGAGGGGCCGCTACGGGACCTTTGAGCACTCTTCCTCTCTTCCTGAGAGGTTGTGTGCCCTACAATTAAAGTATCGTGCAAAAGCTAAAATCTCTGGACTCAAGAAAATGAATACTTAGTCTCTCTTTGGGAATCTTTCCCTTTAACAAAGAGCTTCGTAAATTTAGTCAGGCGAAAGAAAAATGCAGCTGTTAGGGCTTCGTATGGCGGCTTTGTAAAGTTTCCGCAAGCCTATTGAGGTCTTCTGCGATCTCGTGAAACTCGTCGGTCTTACGAAGCTTAATGCGAGCTTCGTAACGTCCCGAATTGAGATTTTCCAATTGTCTGCGAATAGCCACCACCGGTCCGAAAATACGATGAGATGCAATAAACCAAAAAATAAAGGTCGCGAATCCAAAAACTAAAATCCCGATAGCGCTCGAAAATAAAATCTTATTTTCAGCGTAGTGGACACGCGTGAGGTGAGCCGGATCATCGCCTCCCACTTCAAAGGCAATACTCGAAAGTGTCCTTTGCGAGTAAAACACAAAGGCAATGTGAAGACCCAAAAGAATAAAGAACGGTACAAAAAACTTAAACTGCGCCCTGGAATTGATGACCAAATTCGTTAGGACTCGATGGTTGCGATTCTTTTCTTGAGTTACATTGCTCATTTCAAAATCATTCCAAACTTTGCTTTACAGAACAAGTATAAAACACCCGGACCAAAACCCAAGCTTCAAAAAGACGCGCCTTGCCTTCATTTATAAGAAAACATCCCTAATAATCGTCACCATGCGATCTCTGAGCAAAACAAATCTTGGTTTTCTATTTTCAGGCATTTTTATTTTGCTCGTCGGATTCGGCGGCTACCTCAGTGCTGTAAAGCTGATCGAAAGCTCACAATGGATTTTGCACACGATCGAAGTCCACAACGAAATTGGAAAGCTTTCAACTTCGTTTATTAAAACTCAGGCGAACATTCGTGGTTTTTTTATTAATGGTCAGGATTATTATTTAAACCTTTATAAAGAAGATCGAGACCAAATCCGCCTGAACTTAAAAAAGATACGCGATTTGGTTATCGATAACCCGACCCAACAGCTGACTTTAGATCAACTGGAGCCCATATTAGAAAAAAGGCTGGCCTCATGGGAAGAGTCAATATTGGATCGCCAAAAACATGATCTTGAGACTGTCTTAAAAAAGAATCACGCCAACGAGAGCAGAAATTTGAATGTCGAGCTTACAACACTCATCGATCGACTGAAGGCCGAAGAAAGCCAAATTCTTGATGCCCGAATTGAAAATATAAAATCGGTCTCAAGGGCCGCTTTAGGTGTTGTTTCGTTTGGTGGAATTCTGGCCCTTGTCTTAATTGGAATGGCCGCCTATATCGTCAATCGTGACAACCTTCGCCGGGCCGCCGCCGAAGATGAAAGAGATCGGTTTTTTACTCTCTCTCTAGATTTACTCTGTATCTCAGGAATGGACGGCTACTTTAAACGCCTTAGCCCCGCCTACCAAGAAACTTTAGGCCATTCCCTCACGGAACTCTACTCAAAGCCAATTTTAGATTTCATTCATCCGGACGACATCAACAAAACCATCTTAGAAATCGAAAAACAATCGAAAGGGCAAAAAGTACTTTCTTTTGAAAATCGCTTTCGCTGCAAAAATGGAATTTATAAAACGCTTTCTTGGAAGTCTGTTCCCGTTAACGGCTATATGTACGCCGTTGCAAGAGATATCACTCAACAAAAGAAATACGAAGAAGGCTTGATCGATGCTGAGCAAAAATCTCTTCAGTTGTCCCGGGCCAAATCGGAGTTTTTAGCCCATATGAGCCATGAAATTCGCACTCCTCTCAACGGAATCATCGGCGTAACCGATTTGTTAAATGGCACAAGCCTTAGTGCCGAGCAAGACAAGTATGTTCGCATGATTCGGGATTCGGGTCATATTTTGCTTAAAGTCATTAACGAAGTGCTCGATTTTTCAAAAATCGAGGCTGGAAAAATGATGGTTGAAAAACAACGTTTTCATTTTGCAAGCTTTATGGAAACCCAAATTAGCATGCTCGGAATTCCTGCCCACGAGAAAAATTTGAAGCTGACTTTCTCTATTGACCCTCGAATTCCCGAGTTTCTTTTAGGAGATACCAACCGAATTGGGCAGGTCTTAATCAACCTCGTCGGCAATGCCATTAAATTTACGGATCGAGGCGAAATTAAAGTTTTGGCTGCCTGTGAAGCATTGGCTGAAACCAGTTGCCGAGTTTGTTTTCAGATTGAAGACTCCGGAATTGGCCTGAGTGATGATCAAATACAAAAGCTTTTCTCACCTTTTACTCAAGGCGATTCTTCCACCTCAAGAAAATTTGGCGGAACCGGCCTCGGGCTTTCAATCTGTAAAAAGCTTGTTGAGATCATGGATGGAAAAATCGGCGTCGATAGTAAAAAAGATTTGGGTTCTTTGTTTTGGTTCACTTTGCCTCTCGAAATTCCTGTCGTGGACCAAACTCTTGCCCCTATAAGTGAGCTTTCTCCCGGAAAAATTTCACGCTCGCAAAAGGGT